>JAJYUO010000069.1 GCA_021792485.1 Thermoplasmata archaeon | reverse complement strand
GAAGAGTCGATGACCGACCCGGACGGCGGCGAGGGGCGACGAAGCTGGTTCCGCCGGCGAGCGAGCGGTGAGGAGGAACGTCCGGCGACGACGCGATCGCCGCGGTCGGTACGGGGTCGCCCTCGGCCGGCGGTGCGCCGGGGCGCCCCCTCGCGAACGAGAGACCCGGAGGAGGACGAGAACGAGCTGTAGACGTGGCGTCGGCCGGGCGCAACGTCTTTAACGAGCGCATGAGTCGCGCCGAGGGGAGTCCCGAATGCATGTCATCGGGGGCGCGGCCTCCACCGATCTCGCCGAGCGCATCTCCCGGGAGCTAGGCAACGCCCCGTTCGGCGTCCCCTTCATGAAACGGTTCCCCGATGGCGAGCTCTACCTGCGGGTCGGCGGAAACTTCCGAGACGAAGATGTGGTGATCGTCCAATCGACGCGCACCGACCAGGATCTTCTCGAACTTCTCCTCCTCCAGGATGCGGTCCGGGAGGGGGGCGCTCGGAGAACGATCATGGTGGTCCCGTACTTCGGCTACGCGCGCCAGGACCGCCGCTTCTTTCCGGGGGAGCCGGTCAGCTCCCGGGCGCTCGCGCGTCACGTCGAGCTCGGCGCGGACGGCGTCGTGACGGTCGATCTCCACTCGCCCCTGACGCTCGCCCAGTTCACCAAGCCCGTGTTCGAGGCCAGCGCGATCCCGGCGTTCGCGCGCCAGCTCCGCCAGCGACCGGTCGACGTACTCGTGTCGCCGGACAAGGGGGGCGCCGAGCGGGTCCGTAGGCTCGCCGAGATCCTCGGCCGTCCGTGGTTCGCGCTCGAGAAGAAACGGATCGACAGCGAGCATGTCGAGCTGAGGCTCCCCGATCCGGTCCCGGTCGACTTCCAGGGCAAGCACGTCACGATCTTCGACGACGTGGTATCGACGGGCGGAACGGTCGTCGAAGCTGCGAAGCTCCTCCGCGCCTCGGGAGCGAGCGCCATCACCTCCGCCTGTACGCACGGCCTCTTCCTCCGGGATGCCTTCGAGAGGATCAAGGCGGTCGCGGACGACATCTACGCGACCGACACCCTGCAAAACGGGGCCCTCAAGGTATCCGTCGCCCCGGACATCGCCCGACTCCTGGAAAAGGAGTTCGCGGCGCCGTAGGCGAACGGCCGGGCGATGCCGACCCCGCGTCCCACCGCCGAAGTCCGACGGGACCTGCTCGAAGAGCTCACGCACTCGATCCGCGCCCACCTCTTGGAGCGCGGAGAGTCCCCGCCATCCTCGTGGGTCGAGGAGTCGGCCAACGATCTCGCGAGCGGCCGAACGAGAGGCTGGTACCTGACCGGCCCGGACGGGGCGGGCACCGGACTCGGGTTCTACTCGACCCGTCCGACGGCGGCGTTCGGGCACGTTCATGTCGAGCCGGGCGAGGAGGCCGTGCAAGAAGCGTTCGCGCTCGTCCAGGCGATCCGCCAGGATCTCCCCCCCAACATCGCGTCCTTGGACATCGGCTTCACGGGACTTGACTCGCAAGGAGAGAGCGCGCTCGCGGCCTTGCTCCACCACCCGCCCGAGAGAACGATGATGAAGCGGTGGGCGATGGAGCGCGCGATCGTTCCGGAAGACATGGCGCCGATCGGCAACGCGCCCGAAGGGATCCGGATGTACCCCATCCGCTCCCTTCCCCGGGACGCCTTGGTGGAACTCGATTTCCGGGCGTTCCAGAACACGATCGACGCCCTGCTCATCGGCACCGACCGAACGGAGTACGCTCGGATGCTCGGAGAGCTGATCGAGGGCCGGCTCGGCCGATTCCTCGACGACGCATCGACGTCGCTGGTCGACGCTGCGACCGGCGAACTCGAAGCGGCCCTCCTGACGTCCGAACAGACCCCGCGGATGGCGGTCTACCTGGACGTGATGGTCGAGCCGAGCCATCGACGCCGCGGCCTGGGCCGCTATCTCGTGCGATGGGGATTCCGGGCCCTCGCCGCTCTCGGCTACTCGACCGTCCGGCTCTGGGTGACTTCGGAGAACGAGCCGGCACGGGCGCTGTACCGGACCACGGGATTTCGCGACGTCTCCTCCGCGATGATTTACCGCGAGGCGAGATCGGTCGGGCAGGCGCACTCGGGTTGATACGGACACGAGCGCGCGCGCCACGCCGGGCAGGCGGTGAGGCGCTCGAAACGCCCGTCCCGCCGGGTCTCCAGGAGGGCGCCGATCCGGTGGCGCCACAACCGTGAGAACGTTCCCAACGGATCGAAGTGGTATCGCACGACCTGGAAGGGGATCTCGCCGGCCGGCGCCCGTTCCCATCCCAGCACCAGGCGCCCGTAGGGGGCCCCCACCGCCGCACATCGGAATCCGAGCTCGAGGGCGTACTGTGGGGACGACCGCGCCATCTCCTCCGGGGACGGGCGCGTACGGGCGTTCGTCGTGCGAACCAGCATCGGTTCGCCCTGCCAGCTATCGACCAGGTCCGGCGCCTGGTCCGTTCGAGGCAGGAGCCTGGCCACCTCACCCACCGGACCGGCCTCGAGGGCTCCGAGCAGGCGTCGACGCAGGTCGCTCGCGGGAGCCCACGGGCGCGTTTCGGCTGGACCGCGCGTTGCTTCCATGTAGGCGAGACGGGGGTAGACAAGATCGCGAAACGACGCGATCGGAGGGACCGGCGCCGGCAGGAGGCGATTCCAGGCCTTCTCCCAGATCGCCCGGGTGGGCTCGACGGCTCGGGCCGGGGCCAGGCCCGCTAGCACGGGGGACCGCTCCTCGGGCTCGCGCCCGGAGCAATCGCACAACCCATCGCGCTGGAACTCGCATCCACGGCCGTACCACCGGCAGGCGGGGAGCCCGACGGGCGATCCTGTCTCCCGCGCCGTCCGCAGGCGGTCCGCCTCGCGTTGGAGGGCTCCGCGGCGTTCGGAGAGGTCCGGTACTTCGAACTCGCCCACGGTTACCTCGAAGGGTCCGGCCTCCGGCCCGGCGATGAGCGCAAGCCATCCCTGCGCCCGTCCGGCGAGAGCGCAGTATGCCACGAGCTGAACGACGGCATCCGGCCGCCGTTCGATCAGCTCGTCGGCCGATACGGCGTGCGTCGCCGACTTGAGTTCGATTGGAACGTCCGTGAGGGCGTCGATCTGGCCAACGATGCCGGCCCGTTCGATCTGGACCTCGAGCGCTGCCGAGGGCCCGAGGATCTCGCCGAAGAGCCGATGCAAGCGCATCCCTCGCTCGACGGCCGGGGCAACGGCGGGGGAGACGCGAGAGCCCACCTGCGCGCGCCAGTATCCCCGGCGCAAATCGACCAGGTCGGTCACTCGAACCGGTGGGGGAGCTCCGGCGATCTCGGGCCAACGCTTCGCAAGCTCCGCCTCCGCGGAAGGGAACCCCGCGATCGAGACGGCATGGATCCATGCTTCGATGGACTCCGGAGTACCGGCCGAAGACGGACCGCTCACGGGGGGCTCTTCGACCTACCAGAGAGCCGGCGACTTATAGGTCGGCGGAGGGTCGCCGGGCGATGCCTTCGAGCCTCCGGCGCCCCCTGATCGTGGGCAGCGGCATCGCGGGACTGTATGTCGCGTTGCGCCTCCGCGAGCTCGGCCATAACCCGACCATCGTTACCAAGGCTCGGTTGGAAGAGTCGAACACCCGCTACGCGCAAGGAGGAATCGCTGCGGCGATCGGCCCGGACGACTCTGCGCGCCTTCACTTTCGCGACACGGTCGCCGCCGGAGCGGGGCTCGTGGACATCCCGGCGGCGCGGCTGCTGACCGAGGATGCCCCGCGACGCATCGCCGAGCTCGTGCGCTTCGGGGTCCGGTTCGACACGGTGAACGGCGTCGTAGCGCTCGGTCGCGAGGCGGCGCATTCCCGCGCCCGGGTCGTTCACGCCGGAGGCGATGCGACCGGCCTCACCGTCGAGGAAACGCTCCGCGAGCGGGTCGTCGAGGCGGGCATTGATGTGCGGGAACGGACGGTCCTGCGCCGCCTAGTCCCGGGACGAGCCAAGGCAAATCCCACGGCGATCCTTTCCGATCCCGATGGCGACGGGGCCGAGGAGACCGACCCGCGACCGGTGGTCCTAGCGACGGGAGGCGCCGGCGGCCTCTACCGGAACAGCTCGAACCCATCCATAACCACCGGCGAGGGCCTCGCGATTGCGTTTCGAGCCGGAGCCCTTCTCACGGACATGGAGTTCGTTCAGTTCCACCCGACGGTCCTCCGCCTTCCCGGGGCCCATCCGTTCCTGATCACCGAGGCGCTGCGCGGCGAGGGGGCAGTGCTGCGGAATTCGAGGGGGGAGCGGTTCATGCCGCGGTACCATCCGCAGGCGGAGCTCGCCCCCCGGGACATCGTGAGCCGGGCGATCGTTCGGGAGCTCGAGCGGACGAAGGGAGCGACGGTCTTCCTCGACGCGACCGGCATACCGAGGGAGAGGCTCTTCGGTCGGTTTCCCACCATTTGCCACTTCCTCGTGACGCATGGCCTCGAACCGGACCGGACCCCGATCCCGGTCGTGCCGATGGCCCACTACACGATCGGCGGAGTCCGGACCGACCTGGAAGGACGAACGTCGATTCGGGGCCTGTACGCCTGCGGGGAGGTCGCTTCTACGGGCGTCCACGGAGCGAACCGACTCGCGAGCAACTCCCTGCTCGAAGGACTCGTGTTCGGCGAGAGGGTCGTCCTTCAGATCCGCCGCCCGCATCCGGGCGCTCCGGCTCCGCCCCAACGGACCCTTACGATCGCTTGGCCCCCGCGCGGCGAGGGCCGCGCGGGACGCAGGCCCCTGGACGAGATCCGGGACCTCCTGTGGACCCACGTAGGGATCGTCAGGGACGCGGAACGGCTGGGCGAGGCCGTGCGCCGGTTCTCCGATATCGGGGCGGCTTCGGAGCCGACCGACCCCTCCGAGCTACCGTCGCGAGCGGCCCATGCTTCGCTGACCGCCTGCCTCATCGCGTCGGCGGCCCTCGCACGGACCGAGAGCCGGGGCGCGCACTATAGGAGCGACTACGCGGTGCCGCGCCCGTCCTGGCGGACGCACCTCGGCCTCGCCCGTTCGGGCGCACGGCGACCCGCGCACCCCTTATGAGTCCCATCCGTTCGTCGTACCATGGACCTGCGGCTCTCCGATGAGGAGACCCAGATTCGAGAGGCCGCGCGCACATTCGCCCGGCGAGAGATCCAGCCGATCGCCGACCGGATGGACCGGGAAGACTATTTTCCCCGGGACACCTTCGCGAAGCTCGGAGCCGAGGGGTTCCTCGGGATCACGCTCCCCGAGCGGTGGGGAGGCCTCGGACTCTCCTACATCGCCCAGGCGCTCGTCCTCGAGGAGATCGCGCGCGTGAGCCCGGCTCTCGCGCTGAGCGTCGGCGCCCATTCGAATCTCATGGCCGACAATCTCGCTCGCAACGGTACGGATGCCCAGCGGGATCGCTACCTTCCGTCTCTCGCGAGCGGGAAGACGATCGGCGCGCTCGCGCTCACTGAGCCGAACGCGGGGTCCGATGCCCTGAGCCTGGCGACGACCGCCCGGAAGGAAGGGGACGTCTACCGGCTCAACGGATCGAAGCAGTTCATCACGAACGGTCCCGTCGCAGACGTTCTCCTTGTCTACGCCAAGACGGACCCTAAGGCGGGCGCTCGCGGCATCAGCGCATTCCTAGTGACGAAGGATTCTCCGGGGTTCACGGTCTCGCTCCCCCTCGACAAGATGGGCATGCGTGGGAGTCCTACCGGCGAACTCTCCTTCCAAGATGTACGGATACCGGCCGATCATCTCGTGGGCCGGGAGAACGAGGGAGTGGCGATCGTCATGAGCGGACTGAACATCGAACGCGCGGTGCTCGCCGGGATCCCGCTCGGGATCATGGAGGAGTGCCTCGCCCGCGCCACGAGCTACGCCCGCGAGCGCGAGCAGTTCGGTCAGAAGATCGGCCGATTCGAGCTCGTCGCCGCCAAGCTCGCCAACATGTGGACGGACCTTGAGGCGGCACGCTACCTCGTCTACTCGGCGCTCGTGTCGGTCCAGAGCAACACGCGCAGCGCCCGGGCGAGCTCCGCCGCGCTGACGTTCGCCAGCGAGGCATCGACCCGTCATGCGCTCGAGGCGATCCAGATCCTGGGGGGATACGGCTACATGCGGGACACGCCGCTCGAGCGCCTCGCGCGGGACGCGAAGCTCCTCGAGATCGGGGCCGGGACGAGCGAGATCCGACGCCTGGTGATCGCTCGGGAGCTGCTCGGGCCAGGGTTTTCCTGACGGGAGCGCCGTGGTCCGCATCTCCCCGCGACATCCGCGGTACCGAAGCCTGCGGGTGCGCGCGGGCCTCGCCCGCGCCGCTCGCAGGGGCCTTGTGGTGCCGGAGGGACTGATCGCCCACGGTCGTGGAGAGGCATTCGATTACCTTCTCGGAGAACGAAAGACTCCCAGCGCTCGCCGGGCCGAGCGGATTGCCGCCCAATGGCTTTGGAACGCGCG
>JAJYUO010000068.1 GCA_021792485.1 Thermoplasmata archaeon | reverse complement strand
GTTGACCCGCTCACGGAGAAGATCCTATCGGGAGAGGTTCGGGACGGGAGCGACGTCCGGGTCGATGCGAAGAACGGAGCGATCACGCTCGTCGCCGGCAGGAGCAAAGAGCCCGCAACTCCCGGCGCGACATGAGCGGGGTCACGGTCGCGGTGGTCGGATCCTCCGGCATCGCGTCGCAGCTAGGCAAGAGAGGGACTCAGTCCGATCTCACGTTATTCGACTCGACCCACGACGGCCACCACACCACCGTCGTGGAGCCGTCGCAGTTTCCGGAAAAATTCGTGCCGCTCCTCTCGGCCCTCGCGATGGCCGATCGGTGCGTGCTCGTCGTCGAAACGCTGACCCGTCCGGTAGCCGAAACGATCGCGACGGTCGAGCTGTTCGAACTGCCGACCACGATCGTCGCAGGGGCGGCCGTCGGGACGGAAGAGTTGGATCGGGCGTTGCGAGGCAGCCGCCTCGAGTCCGCGTCTCGTCTCCCTCTCGATGTTCCGAAGCTCCGGGAGACGATCGAGGCATGGAGGGTAGGGCCGGTCCCCGGACCGGTTGCGGTGCCGCTCGATCACGTCTTCCCGGTCAAGGGGGTCGGGACGGTCGCGCTGGGCGTCGTCCGTAGCGGAACGCTGAGATCCCACGAACAGCTCCGGCTCTGGCCGACCGACAAGATCGTGGAGATCCGGTCGATCCAAGTCCACGACGTCGATGTCCGGGAGGCGCAGACCGGGGAACGTGTGGGAGTCGCCCTGAAGGGCGTCGAGGTCGATCAGGTCGAGCGAGGACAGGTCTTGGCCGACGCCGGGTCATTGCATGCCGGCACCGACCTGACCGGCGTCAATCTTGCCCCGTGTCGATACTACAAGGGGGATTGGGGAACGGGATCTCGGATGTCGGTCGCCATTGGACTTCAGAACGTGCCGGTGGTGATCGACGAGCGATCGGGAGCGGGGGTGCGCATCACGACCGACCGACCCGTGGTCTACCGGACCGGACAGCCCGCCTACCTATTCGACCTCAACGCGGGCGGCGGTCCTCGGATCGTCGCGCGTGCGGAGCTCGCGGTTGCGTAGGTCGCGTCGGCCAGAACGCGGTGGGGGCCTGCTGTGACACCGACCCGCGCCGTCCGCCGGACTAGGCGAACATCGTGACGGACTCCTTGCGGAGTTCCTCGTCCCCGACGACTTTCTCGACCGCGCGGTCGAAGTCCGCCGCGAGCACATGATCGCGTTCCTCCCGGATCGCCCACATCCCGGCTTCGGTGCAGATCGCCTTGATGTCGGCGCCCGTGACGCCCTCGCACCGCGCGGCCAGGGCGTCGAAGTCGATCGCGTCGCGTAGTGCCATGCCGCGAGAGTGGATCCGGAAGATCTCGGCGCGGCCGCCCGGGGTTGGCACCGGAATCTCGATGATTCGGTCAAAGCGGCCCGGGCGGAGCAACGCGTCGTCGAGGATGTCGGGACGGTTCGTCGCTGCGATGATCTTCACGTTCGACAGAGGCTCGAACCCGTCCATCTCCGCCAGCAGCTGCATCAAGGTCCGCTGGACCTCGCGGTCGCCGCTGGTGGCGACCTCCAGACGCTTCGCCCCGATGGAGTCGACCTCGTCGATGAAGATGATCGACGGCGCCTTCTCCTTCGCGAGTTGGAATAGTTCGCGGACGAGCCGCGCTCCCTCGCCGATGTACTTCTGGACGAGCTCGCTCCCGACGAGCCGGATGAACGTCGCGTTCGTGTGGTGCGCGACCGCCTTCGCGATGAGCGTCTTTCCCGTACCGGGTGAGCCGACGAGGAGCACCCCCTTCGGCGGATCGACTCCGACCCTCCGATAGAGCTCCGCGCGCAGGAGCGGGTACTCGACCGCCTCGCGGATGTCCCGAATCTGATCCGCGAGCCCGCCGATGTCCTCGTAGGTGAGCGAGGGTTTGTCGACGATCTCGCTCGCCGTGACGAGGGGGTCGACCGACGCGGGGAGCACGCCCATCACCGCAAGGGTCTGCTTGTTGAGCGCGACGCGGCTGCCGATCGTCATCTTCGTGTGCTCGATGTTCTCGGCCGAGTTGACGACGAAGTCGGGGCCCGTCGAGGACTTCACGATCACGCGTCCGTCGGTCAGGACATCCCGCACGCTCCCTACGATGAGAGGGGGATAGCGAAGCCGGTCGAGCTCGGTCTTGAGGCGTTTTACCTCGCGCTGCAGCCGGAGGATCTCCGACTCCATGTAATGCCGTTCGCTCTCGACCCGCTTGATCGCCTCCGCGAGCTGCGTGTTCCGCAGCTCAAGGAAGTTCATGCGGTCGAACGAGTCCTGCCCGGCAGCGGGAGCTCCAGAATCGCTCATCGGTGTGGTTGGGGGACGGAAGGTCGCACCGTCCAGGTAACGAATACGCCCTCGTTTATAAGGAGTGACCGGTCCGGCGCCCGGAGGGGGCGCAGAACACGGAACGCACCCGAAGCGCGCGGGCGTTCGCCCCCGGGCACGTCACCGGCATCTTCCGACCCGCGTCCCAGGGCCCGGATCCGCGGGCGACGGGCTCGCAGGGCGCGGGACTCGTTCTGGCCCTCGGAGCGCTTGCGGTGGCAACTCTGCGCCCCGGGCTCCGCACGTCCGTCGCCGCGATGGACGAGGCCGGCACGCCGCTTCCCATCACGGCGGACGCGATCCATCGCGTCGGGGTGGGGGCGAGAGGACACCTCGTGGTGCGGGTACGTCACGAGCTACCGGTGGGCCAGGGCTTCGGGATGAGCGCGGCGGGAGCCCTCGCCGCTGCGCTGGCGGTGAGTACGCTCGTCGGGCAGAGCCGCCAACGGGCCGTAGAGGCCGCGCACCTCGCGGAGCTCGAGGGCAAGACCGGACTGGGTGGGGTCGCCGCGATCCTCGGCCCCGGAATCGAGTTGAGATCCCAGCCGGGAATCCCGCCGTGGGGAAAGATCCGTCATCTCCCCTCACGCGCGACGGTCTGGGTCGGAGTCGCGGGCCCGAGCGTCACGACATCCGGCGTGCTCTCCGATCCGCGCGCGCGCTCCTGCATCCATTCGGCGGCGCGAGGATTGGACGAACTCCTCGCGCACCCTTCGCTTGAGAGGTTCGCCGAGGCGAGCGAGCGATTCACCGACCGCTTGGACTTGGCTCCGCCCCCCCTGCGCCGGCTGATCGATGCCCTGCGAGGGCCGGATGCGTGGGCGGCCCAAGCGATGTTCGGGACCAGCTTCTTCGTGGTGGCTCGACGGTCGACCGCCCGGCGCCGAATCGTCGAGGTCCTGGAGGCCCACGGAGCCCGCGCGATCGAAGTACCGCTGGCCCGAACCGGGGCTCGGCGCCTCCGATCGGAGGTGCCGGGAGTCCCCCCGAAGCTCCGCAAGGATTTTAGAGGGGGCCGAGCTCGGCGCGCGCCATGACGCGCAAGCCGGCCCGCATGTATCGCAAGATCGAGGGCCAGATTTACACGCGCCGAGAGTACATGGGAGGCGTTCCCGTATGCCGCGTCACGCAGTTCGACACCGGGAATCTTACGGAAAGGTTCCCGGTCTCACTCACGCTCGGCACCGAGGAGGCGGGGCAGGTCCGGGACATTGCGCTCGAGGCGGCGCGGGTCAGCGCAGTTCGCGTGCTGGAGAAGGCCGCCCCGAACCAGTATCATCTCAAGGTACGGCGATATCCCCACGCCGTCCTGCGCGAGCACAAGATGGCGATGGGCGCGGGTGCCGACCGTATCTCGGACGGGATGCGGCGTGCCTTTGGCAAGCCGGTCGGTCATGCCGTGCGCGCGCAGATCGGCAGCGATCTGCTCACCATTTACACGACCCCGTCGCACATCGAGGATGCCAAGGAGGCCATGCGCAAGGCCTCCCACAAGCTGCCGGTGCCGACGCGCCTATCGATCGCTACGACGGCGGCTTCGTAGCGCCCGGGTGCACGACGAGCACCGCACCTTTGAACCCCTGCACCACGCCGGTCGAGACGCTGCCGAGCAGGAGCCGCTTGCCGCGGCTCAACCCGCGCGATCCGATCACGAAGAGCGCCGGCGGCTCCTTCTCGAGATAGGCAAGGATCTCGTCGACCGGTACGCCTTCCATCACGATGCCTTTCACTGTTGCGACACCCGCGGCCCGGGCCCGCGCGATCGCTGCGTCCACCTGTTGGCGGTAATATGGAACGTCGATGGTCGGTGGCGAGGGGGGAACGTACGCTTCGCTCGAGGCCGCGAACGTGGGCAGGAGCGGCGCGACCGCGATCACGGTGAGCGACGAACCGTAGTGCTTCGCGATGTCGATCGCGACATCGACGGCTTCGTTCGCGGGGGCGGACCCATCCGTCGCGACGGTGATCGTGGGGAATCGGGGGGCGGTCATAGCGCGCCGGAGGCGCCCGAGCGTAAGGGGATTTCGGGCCAAGAGAGGGGAGCTGCGGCGCTCTTAGACGATCCGTTTCGAGCGCCGGCCGTTGGGTTCACCTCGCCGCGTAGGGATAGCGGGGCATGGATTTGAACCATGGATCTACGGGTTATGAGCCCGTCGGGATCTCAGGGCGGATGGGGGAATCCCCGACCGGTTTCCTGACTACCCTACCCCGCTGCGCGGCGCGGTAAAGGAGGTCGGTATATGAAACGTCGGGAGACGGTACGCCCGACCAAGCTTGGGAGGCGGCTCGCAAGGACCAAGCGCGCGGCCCCGGACGCCGCCCGAGATTCGAATAGATAGAAGAGCGGTGGGACCGTGTACGGTGAGAGACGGCGCACGGCGCTTGGAAGGGCCCATGACGAAGAGGAGCGGCGCGAGCGTCGCGTTCGCGATCCTTGCCGTTCCGATCGTCGTCGCCTCCGGGTGGTTCCTGGCAGTGAGCCACGGAGGGACCGCTGCGCCCACCGCGATCCTTGTGGGAACGGGGCATCTCCCATCCCCCTCGGCGCCACTCTACTCCGAGACGTTCAACGAGACCGGGTTGCCGTGGAACGTCCAGTGGTCGGTGGATGTGAGCGGAAGGGGATGGAGCGTGGAGACGCGGAGTAACATCCCCGTGACGCTCCCGAACGGCACATACACCTACACCCTCACGAACCAGTGGGGGCGCCAAGTGGAGTTCCCCGGCGCCTCCGGAACGTTCGTGGTCGCCGGTCCCATCGATCACGTCATTGCCTCGGGAATCCCCGTGGGTCCGAACCCGTACAGTGTGGCCTACGATCCGGCCAATGGTTTCCTCTACGTGGCGAACAAGGGGGCCAGCAACGTCACGGTGATCGACGGCGCGACGGGCCGTGTCGTCGTGCCCAGCATCTCGGTGACCAACGAGCCGTATGCGCTTGCCTACGACCCCCAGAACAACGAGATTTTCGTCGCGAGCGCGGGCAGCAACGAGGTCGATGTGATCGATGCGACCACCAACGAAGTCGTGGGGTACGTCGGGGTGGGCGATCACCCGGAAGGAATTGCCTACGATCCCACCAATGGAGAGATCTACGTGGCGAACTCGAAGAGCGACAATCTGACGGTGATCGACGGGCGCACGAACGCGATCGTCGATCCCGGCCTGCCCGTGGGGTCGCATCCGTTCGCCATCGCCTTCACCTCCCAGGATGGAGTGGGGTACGTCGCCAACCAGGGAGGCAGCAACCTCACGGTGCTCGGCCCCCCGGGATACGCCGGACCGAAAAGCGTTCCGGTCGGAAGCGGCCCGTCGGCCCTCGCCTACGATCCCGACAACGGGAATCTCTACGTCGCGAACTACTACAGCAACAATCTGACCGTCCTCAACGCCTCAACCGGTCGTGTCGCGGCCGGGAGCGTTGCGGTCGGTTCCTACCCGTTCTCCTTGGTCCTGGACCCGATGAGCGGCTACCTCTACATCGCGGACGAGGGAAGCGACAACGTTAGCGTGATCAACGGAGCGACGAACGAGAAAGTCGGCCCCGACTTCCGCGTGGGATCGAGCCCGACGAGCCTCGCCTACGACTCCGCGAACGGCTTCATCTACGTCGCCGACTCGACAAACGACAGCGTGACCGTGGTCAACGGCAACGGCTACGTCGCCACGATCTGGGTCCTCTCTCCCGCCTACCCGATTTCGTTCTCCGAGTTTGGCCTGCCGACCGGCGCGACCTGGAGCGTCACGGTCAACGGGACCACCGTTTCGGGGCCGAGCGGAACGACCCTTGACGTCCGAGAGCCGAACGGAACGTATCCGTATTCGGTAGACGGGGGATTCGGCTATCAGTCGACTGGCCCGCCCACCTCAGGCGTCGTCACCGTCCGCGGACTCCCCAACACCGTCGTGATCCCGGACATCGGGCCGGCGGTCGGCCCCTCCGCCCTGGTCTACGATCCAGAGTTGAACTCGATTATCGTCACCGACTCTAGCGCCGGTGCGGTGACCGTTGTCAACGCATCGACGAACCAGCCGACCGAGACCGTGGCCGTCGGATCCGGGCCGGTCGCGGTCGGGTACGACCCGGCGAACGGGGAGGTGTTCGTGGCGAACTCGGTGAGCGACAACGTCACCATACTCGGCGGGGATCCGTTGAGGGTGATTGTGCCGAGCATCAGCGTCGGACTCTCCCCGAGCGCGGTCGCGGTCGATCCCGTGACTTCCGAGGTGTTCGTCGCCGCCCGCAATAGCAGCCACGTCGTCGCGATCAACGCTTCGACCCATCA
>JAJYUO010000067.1:5121-6809 GCA_021792485.1 Thermoplasmata archaeon | reverse complement strand
ATACTCAGAAAGCGTCCGAGTCCCCGGCATACGTCGGCGTCCGTGCCAGGTGCGGGCCCCGTAGACTTCGACCTTCGCCGCTCGTAGCAGCGGCTCGCATCCGACGGCGATCCCTTCTCCGGCGAAGTTGAGGTAGGTGTCGATATGCATGTCGACCATCGGGTCCCGCTCGTCGCCCGGGATCAGAGGATGCGCGGGCTGGCGTACGACCGCGATCTCCGGGAACCCGGTGTCGATGCGGAGGAACTGCTCGACGCCGCTGCGATTCGTTCGGTCCCCGAGTCCGAGGAGCGCAAACGAACCGGCGGGTAGAAAGTCGCCTCCCTCGAAGGTGCCGGGAGCCCGGATCGAACCCGCGACCCCGACCCCCATCGCGCGAAGGACGGCGCGCGTGAGCGGAGGTTCGTCTCGCCGCTGGGGTTTCGACATCCTCCCGAAGACGAACCCACGGGCGGTAAGCGCCTGCTGGTCGCGCATGAAGTACAGGTTCGCGAGCGGTGCATCCAGCTGGACCTGGGGAAGGACCGCTCGGGCCCCCGCGTGCCGCTCGAGGCGGATCGTCGGTCGCAGGAAGAGGATGTTGAACATGCTCTCGGCATCGAAGCGAGCCAGGTTGCGGCGCAGGGCGACGCGGGCATCCCGGACCATCGCGGGCGATCCGGTGTACCGCACGGTATCGAGGACCTCCTTTCGAATGCGCTCGACGAGCTCGGGCCGCGTGCGAGCCGCGCTGACGACCCACTCCTTCAAGCGATGGACGACGACGCCGGCGTCCGTCAGCGCCTGCTCCAGAGCGCGGTGCTCGGCGACCGCGCCCGTGAGACTGAACGCCTCCTCATACAGGAACGAGTACGGCTCGAGCAGGCCGAAGAACATCTCGACTCCGGGCCGGTGCAACAGAACTTCGCGAAGCGGGTCCCACTCCGCGCGCGCCACGTTCTCGTCCATGGACGCCCCTTCCTCGGTAGGCACCGAGGCCGTCCTCCTAACCGTGTCGCTCCGGTCGGCGGTGGCGTTAGGCAGGGGTCCGGCCCGATGGAGGTGCGCCGGCAGCTCCGACCTTGCCCGCACGAACGATATCGGCGATCTCCAGCAGGAAGGCGCTCCGAGGCGGGTCCTCCATGGATCCGCGGCACAGCGCATCGACACTGACGACGAACACGGTCGCCGTCGCTTGGTTCACGAAGACGCGCACGGACGCCGGATCCTTCACCCACGGATTGCTGGCGACCTGCCGGCGGATCTGTTCGAGAAGGGGACGGACGTCGACCGTCGCCGGCACGTCGAACTTCGTCCGGACCCAGCGTTCCGACACGGGATGCGTTACCACCGCGGCCTGGAGCAGGATGCTGTTCGGGATCTGGACGACCGGCCCTTCGTCGAGCGCCATCGACGAATAGACGATCCCGAGCGACCGGACGGTCCCGGTGTAGCCCGGGTACAGGAAGTCCTGGGAGTAGAACTTCGGTGGGTAGGCCGGGATGTCGACGCCGAACTGCCAGGTCACGATCGTCACGCGGTCTCCCGGCTGCATGGGCCGCGTGGAGAGGAGAACGATTCCCGAGATGATGTTGGAGAGCGCGGTCTGGCTGGCGAGTCCGAGCACGAGGCCCGCGAACGTGCCACCGGCGAGGAGAGCGATCGCGTTGACGTCGGCGGAGACAAGGATCGCGAAGGCGAGCGCCGCG
>JAJYUO010000067.1:0-5111 GCA_021792485.1 Thermoplasmata archaeon | reverse complement strand
TGATGACCCCTGTCCAGCGGCGGTTCGGCCGTGAGGAAAGGAGGTAGGTAAGGAGCCGTTCGATGCCGAGAACCGCGATCGCGCCAAAGACGGCGGTCAGGAGGACCCGGATCCAAAGGGTGCCGGCGAAGAACGACGGCTCGAGGGTGACCGCAATGTAGTAGACGAAGACGCCGGCGGCGACCACCGCCGCCAGGATGCCGATGGCGAAGAGAACGACGCTGCGCGGAGACTCGGCCATGGTCGTACACGCCGCAGGGGTTCTAATCCCTTAGGAGGGCTACCGTATTTCGGATCCGCCACACGATGTCGGATCTCGCCCATCGCGGGCCCGACGGGAGAGTCGACCCAAGTGCATCGGGCCGTTCCGCCGTTCGGATCCGCGTGAACCCGTAATCGTCCCCGGTAGGCGGGGACGGACGGTCGATCGCGGGATTTCCTCCCGACCGGCGCGGCGTCGCGGAGTCGAGGGAAAGACGCGCCTGAGAGGCACCCGTTGGCCGCGCCACGACGGCCGCGGGCTCACGATCGACTTCGTCCCGGCGTCGCCGCGGTCCCCCATGCCGGGTCGACGAACGGCAGGGCAGCCCAGATGCCTCGGACCGATGGCGAACCGAAGATACGGCAAAGCGGGCTCAAGAGCCGGCGGTTCCCGACCAGCTCCCTTGACAAGACCTTCGCATCGCCCGGCCGGCCCTCGTTCTGAGCGGGCCCCTCGGCGACGAGCTCGAATACAAGCGGAGGAGAGAGAATCGGATCGCTAGCGGCCGGCTCCGATCCGTGCCGGCGCCGATCAGTCGACGTCGACGGCGTCGCCGAGTCGCGTGGCCCCGGGTCGGACGACACGCGCGTACCATCCCCGGCGCGAGAGCGTGGCTCGCATGAATTCGGCCAGTCTCTCTGGGCCGACGTAGGGGAGGAACTGGAGGCGCTCACACGGAGTGCATTCTCGCGTCGTGCGTAGCTCGGCGCGGCCCAACCGAAAGGTCCGCCCGGGGCGGAACTCGGTCCAGGCTATTCCTCGGATCCCGATGTTCTCTCCTAGATGCCCCGGTCCTACCGGCCAACCATCCTCTCGTAGGGCATCCAGGAGCTCGTGCGGAAGAAGGAGGATGGCGGAGTCGGGATCGCCGTGCAGCTCTTCGGTCCGATAGTGGTTAAAGTCCCCGCGCGCCCCGGCCGGGGTCAGGTCCAGCTCCGGGACCGACTCCTTCGGCAACCCCGGCTCACCCGGGACCTCTCCCTTCACGAAGAGACCGACGACCCTGCCGATCGGCAATCCGCACCGCCCCCGCGAGGGTTACGAGCAGATAATCATGACTCGGCCGATTTCGTCGGACGTCGGGCGCCGCGCCCCAGATCGAAGCCCGAAGTCCCGCGCGCGGCGGGAAATGACTACGTCCGGCTCGAGTCCGTGCGTAGTATTAGGACTCCGGGCACCTGACCTAGCCGCACTCGAGGGGCGGCGGGAGCGCTCCGAGGCGACGCAGCGCGTCCACACCACTCGGCACAATGGGCGATACCGACACACCCGCACCGGCGAACCTGAGCGCGGTGCTCATCGACCCGCTCTTTCAGCTTGACCGCCGCCAGATCGACTGGCTTTCGGGCGTCGTCGCTGCGGCCTTCTTTAGCATCCCCGTCGCCTTCGCGTTGGGAACCGACCAGAAGGCCGCCTGGGTGGTGGTCGCTCTCGGGATGCTGAACGTCTTCTTCGGCCAGGGGCTCCTCGACTTCCGCCACCGGTCCCGGTCGGCCGCCCTCGCCCTCGGCTTGAACGCGGTCGGCATCGCCGCCGGTTCGGCCGTCGCCACGACGGGCAACCTCGAGTTCCCGTTGATCGCCGTTTCCATCACCGTGGCGGAGCTCGTTAACCTCATCCCGAACTTCCGGACTGTCGGATTGACGACCGGCGCGATGTTCGCGCTCGGCATTGGATTTGGGCACACGGGGCTTACTTCGCCGACGATGCTCGCGGTTCTCGCGCTCGCGGGCGGAACGCTGGGGCTCGCCGGGATCTTCGCTCAACGCGCATGGATTCTCGCGCAACGGCGGCGCGCCGAACGAACCGGAGCGGCTCCGAGCCGATGGGATTTTCCTGGTCAGTCGCTGCCCGATCCGCCGGTTCGCCGGGCGGTGCTGGCCACCGCGATTGCCGCCGGGATCGCGGCGGCAGGGGCGTTCGCCGTCGGGGCTCGGCTGGGACTTGCGCATGATTACTGGTCGATCCTGACCGTCGTCGTCGTGCTCCAGGTCGGTTTCATGGCGACGATGAACACGGCGGTCGTGCGCATGACCGGTACGATCGCCGGAGCAGCAATGGGCGGGCTGTTCGTGATCTATGTCACCGGAGCGTGGGCGCTCGGGATCGCGATCGCTCTGCTGTCCGCTACAACGATCAGCCTGCGACCGGCGAGCCCCTCTCTCTATGTCCTCAGCCTCACGCCCTGGGTCCTATTGGTACTGGGAATCACGTCGGAGTCCGGATGGGGGGCCGCGGAGGCCCGCGTGGCGGCGACGGTCATCGGAGGAGCGTTCGCGCTGATCGGCGCGTTCGCTACCTCGGCATTCCTTCGGGTTCCGTCGCACTCCTCTCCTGCGCACCCGATCCGATCCTGATGGAGCGCCGGCGCCATCCGGGCCAAAGCTCCGGTCGCGCGACGGAGGCCGATTCCAGGCTCATCGCTCCGGCACGGCCAGGGGTGCCGTCGCCGTGATCACTCGGAAACCCGGCGTGCCCCCGATAGCGATACCGGAGGTATCCGCCACGAGCGCCCCTTCTCCGGCCTGGAGCCCGTGCCCTTCCACGGTCCCCGAGCCGTCGAGTGCGTAGACGACCGCCCTGCGATCGTGCCCGACCCCCTGGAACGAGGTGCTCCGCCGGACGAATGTAACTTCGCGGCACTCGACCGCGCCGGCGGATCGCATTCCCACGCTAAATCCCAGGAGATCGCGGACCAAAGCGGTGTCCTCATAGGAAGGGGTCTTGGGCCGGTGGCTCGTCTGAAGGCGGGTCTCGGGTATTCTCGCGACCAGAGAAGTAACGAGAGTGAACCATCGCACGGAGGGTCCCGGAAGCGGGCTGATCGCATGGGTGACACGCTCCGTGGTGCTCAGGAGGATCGCCGAGCCGGGCGCGACGGTCTCCGCGGGCCGATCGCCGACGCGGTACTCCGCGGTCCCCTCGCTTACGTAGGTGAGAACTTCCTGCCGCTCGTGGGCGTGAGGGGGAAACCGGCGGGTGCGGCTGACGACCGTCTCACCTATCTGCTCGAACGGGGGCCATGCGGATAGGCCGGTCGATGGGACGATGAAGCGATGGGTCGCCGTTGCGGATTGGATTTCGCCCGAGACGATCCGAACGGTGGGGGGAAGAGCGGGTGCGGCCACGCGTGGCGTACTCGTTCCAGAATATGAAAGACGGGGCCCCGGATAACCCGCGCCCCTCTGAAATACGGTCGTGGGGTGGGGAGCCCATCATGGCGATCCTCACCGCTCAGTATCGTTTCCGCCAGAGGTTCCGTGTGCCGGCCGCCCAGGCGTTCCGCTGGTGCGTCGACTTTGGTCCGGCAGACTTGGCGCTCGAAGGAACCCGGGGAAGGAGAAGGGTCCGCCGGATCGCCGACGACTTGGTCATCCTGTCCGACACGTTCCTCCGACCCGCGGGGCCGCCGCTCGTCAAGACCAAGCTTGTCCGAATCCGTACCTCCCAGATGTCGTGGACGAGCACGCACCTCACCGGACCGAATCGTTTCTCGCAGTTCTGGTATCGGATCGTCCCGGATGGGCCTCGGGCATCGCACCTTGATTTCACAGGACTTCACGTCGAACGAAGCGTTTCGGGCGTAGGCGCGGCGGCTGAGACGAAGCTCGCCCGGCGGCTCGCCAAAGCGGACTCCCTGGGATGGAAGAAGTACGCCACCGCCATGGAGGCAGAGCTCGTCCCTTCCCAGCGAAAGTGAAGGCGTTCTCCGCCCCCCGCGCGCGAGGCCGATCCGTGACGCATCATAAACCGCAGGCGAGAGATCGATGCAGGGTCGGCCTCCTCCCTGGGCGCGGGATCCGTGCGACGTACAAGGGCATGCGATCACACCCGGGCGGGATCCGTCGCGAGGCAAGCGACCCGCGGTCCGAGAGCCGGCGAACGACCTGGGCCCGGCCGCGGCTCAATAGCCGCTCCCCGTTCCTCCGGCCCGACGGGCCGGGGGAAATCCACGAGACGAGGGCCCCGTCCTGTCATCGACGGCAGCGAGCGCGATCCGGCTGCGGACTCATTTTCGGTCCGATCTCGATCCGACACTCCGCTTTCCCCGTCGGGATGGGAGGGGCTACACTACGCTCCGGGCCGCCCTGGAGATCGCTTCGTTCGTGGTGGGGTGTTGGTCGGCGAACTCGGCAAGGTCCCGAGCGGTGAGCGCGCGGCTCACGGCGAGCCCCATCTCGTTGATGATCTCCGGCGCGCCGACGCCGAGCACCCAGCCTCCGAGCAGCCGGAGGCTTCCCGGCTCGAAGAAGAGGCGCACCTCTCCCTCGCGCTCTCGAACCATCTGGGCGCGGGAGTCTTCCGAGAGAGGGACCCGGGCAACCACCGGTTCGATCCCTTGCCGTCGGGCCTCCGATGCGGTAGTGCCGACGTAGGCGAGAGAGGGAAAGGTGAATACGGTCACCGGGACGCTGCGGTAATCCATGACGTCGGTCCGGCTGTTACCGGAAAGGAGGTTATGGGCCGCGACCAGAGACTCCCGGACCGCTGCGTGGAAGTAGGGGGCACGGCCGTTCACGTCCCCCGGAGCGTAGATCCCAGGAACGGTGGTCATAACGGCATCGTCGGTCACGACAAATCCCCTAGAGTCCCTAGCAATCCCCGTTCGTTCCCACCCCTGGGGGAGGACTGGCTCTCGCCCGGTGGCTACAACGACCGCGTCCGTTTCGAGTGTCCGCTCCTCCCCCTCGTGACGGTAGGTGACCCGGCGACGGCTCCCCGCCGCCTCTACGCGCTCGACGCTCGCATGGAACTCGAGGGAAAAACCGCGCAGCGTTCCCCGGAGCAGAGCCACGAGTTCCGGATCCACGCTCCGCAGCACGGTGTCGGACCGGACGAGGACGGTTAC
>JAJYUO010000066.1 GCA_021792485.1 Thermoplasmata archaeon | reverse complement strand
GCGCCTCCGACGAAGGTCGCGAGCGGGGAGTTGCGGGTGGCGAGCGCGATGAGCGAGAAGTTCGTTCGATCGATGAGTTCGAGCCCGGCGATGACCGAGTAGACCACGAGCGCGCCGCCGAGCTCGGTCACGCTCACGAACTAGGCGAGATGCCGCAGGAAGTCGGTCACCTGCCGGTCGCAGTAGGCGCATCGAAGGACCACCGGGCGCCGCCGGACGACCCGGAAGTCGCTCTCGATCGGCTCTCCCTGGTTCGAGATGCAATTGATGTTCGGACATCGGACCACGCCGGTCACATGCTCGGGGAGGTCAACGGCCCGCTTCTCGCGGACCTGGTGGTCGCGGATGATCGAAATCGTCGCGCTCGGGCTGATCAGCGCGATGGCGTTCACCTTCCGCGGCGACAGCTCCATGTTCTCCACCTTGACGATGTCCTTCCAGCCGATCTTGCCGCTGCGCACATGGAGGGCGATGCTGACCGTCGAATCCTTGTCGAGGTCTCGGACACCGATGATCCGCAGCACGTCCAGCGCGAGACCGTTCGCGATATGGTCGATCACCGTTCCGTTTCGAATCGGTGTGATCCGGAGCTCTCGCACCATCGCCACGCTAACCTCCTCGGGTAGGCGCGAGGATCGACGAGAGCAGAGCCATCCGCACCGGGACCGCGAGGAACGCCTGCCGGAAGTAGGCGGCGTGGGGCGTTCGGTCGACCTCGGGATCGACCTCGCCCGCCCGGGGCAGCGGGTGCAGAACGATCAGCTGAGGCTTGGCCCCGTCCAGGACCGAGGCGTCCACGCGATAGGAACCGGCGACGCTGCGGTACTCGCCTTCGTCCGGGAACCGTTCCTTCTGGATTCGGGTCACGTAGAGGACGTCCGCGTCGCGTACCGCGCGCCGGAGTTCTGGCTCGTCGCTGATCTTCGCTCCCAGCGACTCGAGCTCTCCGCGCAGGTCCTCTGGCAGAGCGAGCGCTCTCGGCGCGGAGAGGACGAGCTCCGAGCCGAACTGGGCGAGCGCGATCGCGAGGGAGTGGACGGTCCTTCCGTACTTCAGGTCCCCGAGAAGGACGACCTTGAGACCTGCGAGCGTCCCGAACGTCTCGTGCATCGCCATCAGGTCGAGGAGTGCCTGGGTCGGGTGCTGGTTCGATCCATCGCCCGCGTTGATCACCGGACGGTCCGATGCGTCGGCGGCAAGGCGCGCGGCCCCTTCGTTCGGATGGCGCAGCACGATCGCGTCGGAGTACGAGCTCAGCATCCGCACGGTGTCGTACAGGCTCTCGCCCTTGCGCATCGACGTGACCCCGATGTCGGCGATTGTGAGGCATCGGCCGCCGAGCCGCTGCACCGCGGCCTCGAACGACAGCCGCGTGCGTGTGGACGGCTCGAAGAATGCCGTTGCGACGACCTTTCCCTCGAGCGCGCTGCTCGACTTCTTGCCCTCGGCTACCGGGATCATGCTCCGGGCGTGGTCAAGGATCTCGGTGATCTCCTCGGTCGAGAGGTCCCGTATGGAAACGATGTCCCGACCCCTCAGCGCCATCCGGGCGCGCGATTGGGCCGTCACGCCTTAAGGATTGTCGCTTGAGGGGTGCGCGGGTCCGCCGAGGAGCGTCCGTTCACCTCCATGGAACGATCGAGCGATGGGTCGTCGGCCGGGGCATCCGCCGTGCTGTTCCTCACCATGAGCGTGGCCTGGGGCATCAACTACATCTTCGTCGTCGTGGGCCTCGACTACGCCAGTCCGCTGTGGCTGGCCGGGCTCCGAGCGGCGGTCGGCGCGATCGTCGTGTTCTCCGTCCTCGGTGCGACCCGGCACCGGCGGGCGCTGGATGCGGCCGGACGTCGCGACGCGTTGATCATCGGCTTGCCCACCACGGCGGGCTTTCTCGGCCTCTGGTTCTACGCGGCGGTCTCGGTCCCTGCCGGCGAGACCGCGGTCCTCATCTACACGTTCCCGCTCTGGGTCGCGCTGCTCTCCCCGTGGGTTCTTCGCCATCCTCTTTCCGGGCGTCATTGGCTCGCCATTGGGGTCGGTTTCGCCGGTGTGGTGCTCATATCGCAACCTTGGTCCCAAGGAGCCGGAGCGATAGCCCCGGTCTCCCTCGGAGAACTCCTCGCCGCGGCGATCCTCTGGGCCGCCGGGACCGTCGCGATGCAACGTCGCTTTCCCAGTACGCGGGAGATGAGCGAAGCGAACGCATACCAGATGGCCGGAGGCGCCGTCGCGCTCCTCCTGGCCGCGCTCGCGGTCGACGGTTCTACGCTTCCCGCGCCTTCGCCGATGTTCTTCGTGGCGCTCGTCTGGCTCGGGATCATCGGCACCGGATACGCCTACATCGTCTGGTACCGCCTCCTCTCCCGAATCCGAGCCGCGACGCTCTCGGCGTACACGTTCCTCGTCCCGATGATCACCGTGATCGCCGCCTCGATCGTCTTTCACGAGCGGTTCACCGAGCCCGAGATCGCCGGGATGCTGCTCGTCATCGCCAGCATCTATCTCATCGGCACCGCCCCGACTCTTCCCGCGACGCGCACGAGCGTCGCGGGCGGGGCGACATCGGCTCGGGATCCCGAGACCGACCCTCCGGCGCACGAGCTCGAGTAGAGCGTCGACCCCGGATCCCGTCCCTCCCCGGTACCGGATCCACCGGCGGTATTCGAACGACAGCCCGTCGGGCACGACGGCGGGGCCGGATGGGCCCGTAGCGCGGAAAACTGTCTAGGAACGCGTAGGCCGGGCTGCCCCAGCGCCTCGGCCGCCCCGGGCCGCCCATTGCGGCACAGATCGTCGGAGAAGGAGTCGGCACGCATTCGGGAGAGGAAGAGAGAGTAGTAACGGGCGATCCGCACAATCCCTCCGAACCCGTCCGGCGCAGCGGGGCTCCGACAACCGCGCGGTCCGACGGCCCGCGATCGTGGGCGGTCCTCGTCGGCGGAGCGTCGCCTATCGATCTCCCTTCGCTTCCTCGGGCGGCCGTAGATTGCGAAAGCTGCCATACAGCGCGAAGTCGTAGGCGATCTTGACCAACCCGGCGATGACGAACGGGCTCGCGAGCCACGGGTCTCCCGCGGCAAACAGCGCGCCCGAGACCGGGGATCCCAATGCCTGTGCGCTGCGGGCGGCGGTCGTGTAGCCGGCGGCCGCCGCTCCCTGATCGCGCGGAACGATGGCTTGCGTGTACGACTGGCGGGTCGGGACATCCATCTGCGATAGAGTGGCCCGTGCGACCCATACGACGCCGGCCAGGAGCAGAGACGGCGTGAAGGCGAAGAAGATGAGCAGGAGGCTCGAGGGGATGTGCGTGAACACCATCGTGTTGACCAAGCCGAACCGGTTGGCAAGCGGCACCACAAGGAGGAGGGAGACGCCTGCGGCGACGTTGGCGACCGAAAGGATGATCCCAATCGTGTCGGGGCTGGCTCCGAAGCGAAGCACGAGGAAGTAGGCCAGCAGGGCGTTCGTCGTCATTCCTCCTCCGAAGGCGTCGACGGTGAAGAGGCCGGAGAGTCGTAGAACTGGCCCGCGACGCTCCGGCGAGAGAGGCCGAGGTTCCTCCGCGCGGGATTCCGCCGGAGATAGCGCGGAGAGGCGAAGATACGTCGGTACGAGCGCCAGGCCCAAGAGGCCATAGAGGAGGAACGTCACGTCCCGGGGACCCGCCGGAAGCCCGGGGAGGACCAGACTCACCGCCGTGAGAGGCCCCGCCACTAGGGCGCCCAACGCGGTGCCCGCGTACCCGGCAAGGTTGTATGCCGCGAACGTTCTCGTCCGCCTCGAATCGGCCACGACACGCGAGAGACTCCCCTGCTCCAACGCGCCAAGGGGGCTGATGTCGGCACCGCCGGCCACCACCCCTCCTAGGAGCAGGGCGGGGAGAAGCGTCCAAGGACTGACCAAATCGTACCACAGAAGGAATCCCCCGACGGCGACGGCGAGGGCTCCGAGAATGAACAGTCCCCGGTGCGAGAGCCGGGCCGCCCGGCCGGGGAGCAGGATCGCCCATGTGGCGGCAGCTCCCATCGCCACGCCCAGAACCACGCCGACTAGGAGCGGGGAGTACCCGCCGGCAGCGAGATCGATGGCGAATACCACCGAAAGAGCTCCCGCCCCGAATCCTCGCAGGGCCCGGGCCAAGGTCAATGCGAAACGGTCTCGACGGCGTTGCGCCTCCTCCGCCGCAGCGGCAAGAACGTCGGGAGCGAGCATGCCGCTAGCGGACGGCATCACAGCTGCTTGGCCCCGGTCGGCCCGGCCGTCTCAGACGAGGTCCTTGTGCGACGTGGCCAGAAGGACGTGCATCTCGCGCCGGCACTCGTCGACGGTCAGCGTGTGGGCACCTTTGACCATCTGGATTCTCGCGCTCGCGCGCACGGGATCGAGATCGAACGCATCGACTCCGCCGGGCTTTCCCATCGAGCCGTAGAGGTGGGATCGCGTTCGGTCGAGCCAGAGCACGTCCGGAGATCCCGCAAAGGGGGACGAGTACTCGGTACACCTTCATTTCGTGGTCGAGCGATACGAGAACCTCCTCCTCACACGCGCAGCAAATCTGGAGGCCGGCCGTGTCCGGCTCTAACCCGAGGGGCCCTTGGACCGCCATCGCGAAGGTCGCGGCGACCGCGGGAATCGTCCCGGCCCGCGTCGCCACGACCGGAGGCAACTCGGCGAGGTTCCGGTCGAATGTGTCCGTCACGGGATGGCCGGGGGCCCAGCGCGTCCGGCCCCAAGCGCGGACCATGCCCCGAACGCTCCCATCCCGCACGTCTACCCACGTCAGGGTCGGCGCGACGTCGTATGCCGTCGGGTTGCCGACGACCATCGGAATGCCTCGGCCCGGATCGAACGCGATCCCATTCGGCCGCGCACCCGTCCGAACCCGAAATAGTTTCGTGGCAGCCCCTTCCTTCCGGCGGAACCGGCTTGCGGTATCTTCATCCCGACTCGAGCGGAAAGGAAGGCGAGTCTCAGCGTCCACCCCCACTCCCGCGACACCGCTCAGTCCCCGTGTCGAGTCGGCGCGGCGGCGGGTCGCTAGGTCCACGACCTCCACCGCGTCGTTGGAGGGATAGACGACGTAGAGCCGGTCTCCGATCGTATTGACTGCGGCATGGTCGAATTCGCCATCGGCATGACGCGGCGGCGGGACGATCCGGGCGATCTCCTTCATCGGTTCATCTCCGCTCTCCCTTTCGACGGCTTGGGATTCGTCGTCCGCCCCTCGGAATTACCGCCCGGGATTCGGGCTCGTGCGCTATCGGAAAGACGAGTTCGCTTCCCGCGAAGATCAGCGCCAACCCACCCCACATCTCTACGTCGTGCGCGAGGTCCCCTGCGCGAAGCCGGTTGAGCGGCGTATCAGGTAGCAGGAAGACGGCTCGGTGGACCGCGCGCGCTCCGAACCGCCGCAAGCGCCGCCACACCGAGACGCGATAGCGCGATGGGTTCTCGGGCAGGCGGAAAACAAGAAGCAGATGCCGAGGTCCCGGAGATCTCAGCGAATTCACCGTCCGGCCTCTTCCCGGAAGAACCTGAGCAGAGCGTCAAACAACGCCGCGGTTCGATACAGTACGACCGCGTCATCGAGCTCGCCGAGCGAAATTCCGTAGAGGAGGGTGTCCAACCCCCGGGACTCCGGGAGGCGGAACTCCTCGAGGTCGATGTCGCGCACGAGGTCGGCGATTCTCTCTAGAGCGTCGTCGTTCTGGGGATACTCAGCTAGGAACGCGTCGAAGGAGACCTTCCGGCCCCGATGCCCGAGTCGCGCTCCCGGTACATCGAACGGGGTGGCTCCCTTTGGGATCGCCTCCCCTCGCCGAACGAATTCGAAGGTAGCAAGGGGGTCGACGTACCGCCGAACGAACCATGCGCACGCACATCGATCCACATGGGGCCGAGCATGGATCACCCACCTCATCCGACCCTCCGGGGGGGGTTCGAACTCGGAGGTCAATGCCCCGTGTGCTCGAGCGTTCCCTTCTCTTCGACCTTCCACTTGCAGTACGCATAGAGCGCGTCGTAGAGCGGAAATTGCAGGCGCTGGTTCTCGAGATCGTTCTCTGAAATGATGCGGAATCCGGTCGCAGCTGCCTCGAGTCCGGCGGCCTCGATCGCAGATCCCGATCCGCCATCGGCTACTCGAACGATCTTCGCGAGCTCGAGCAACGCCGGATCCTTTAGCCGGTACTTCCGGATGATCGCATCGAAGCTGACGAACTCCTCGCCGTTTTCCTCGTAGTGATAGAGTTCCGCCCCGGGTGCATCAAACGGGATCGCGCCAAGCTCCTTCGCAATCTCCATGACCTTCTCCTTCGGAACATACCGGAACTCGGCTCCTGCATCCACGAACTTCCGGATCAACCAAGGACAGGCGATCCGGTCCACGCGCGCTTTCTCCCGTGTGACCCACTTCATGAGCTTCTCAAGGGGGGAAGTCGGCGAGGAGGTATATCTGTAACGCTTGTTACATTTCGGGACGCAGCCGGTTCCCCCTTCCGAGTCGGTCTCCCCGGCCAACTTGGGCCTCTACTCGGCGACGGAGAGCAAAGAAGACGGTCGGGCCCCAGGCGCGCCCAGGGCCGAAGAGGTTGCGCCTAGGACGGCGCGCTCTATCGAACGGCGTAGTTGCTCAGCGGTCCGGCCATGAGACGGTCGCTGCCGCGAAAGGGGCACTTTCGCGGCAACCCGACCTCCGTTTTCCCGACGGCCGGGCCAGGTGGTGGGAGTAAGCCCCTTTCTGTTCTCGGCAGCATTCGACTGCGCGCTCTCCTCGACGGTCGGGGAACCTCCTCACACCGTCCCTTAGGGCTTGCTCCCGG
>JAJYUO010000065.1 GCA_021792485.1 Thermoplasmata archaeon | reverse complement strand
AACGGCCTCCGCATGATCCTCCGGGAGTTCTACGAGAGCATCGGATCGACCCAGGACCGAGCGATCGAGCTCGCCCGCGCCGGGGCGCCTCCGGGCACCCGGGTCGTCGCGCGCCATCAGACGAAAGGCCGGGGTCGCCTCGACCATGATTGGTGGTCGCCGGCCGGACGAGGGCTCTACCTCACGATCGTGCTCGGAGCCCCCCCTCCCCCCCGCACGCGGCTCGCCCTCGCGATCGGCGAGGAGCTCGCGAGCGAACTCGAGCGGCGCTTTGGGATCCGCGCGGCGCTGAAGTGGCCGAACGATCTGCTCGTTGTGAGCGGCGGCTCGGCCCGGAAGATTTCCGGGATCCTCCTCGACGAGGTCGAAGGGTCGGGAGGGTTGCGCGAGATTGCCGGAATCGGCGTCAACGTTCGCTCGATCGCCCAGGACGCGCCGCCGGAGCTGCGCGATCGCGTGACCGCCATCGAGGACCACGTCCGGCCTCCCCCGTCGCTCGAGGACGCGGAACAGTGGACCTCGTCGGCCGCGATGCGCGCGGTCGAGGAGCTGAAAGATCCCATACGCGCGTCCCGTCTCCTCGATCGATGCCGCGTCCGACTCTACGGTCGGGGGCTGCCGGTGAGCGTTGACGGGGTACCGATGGGCCGCATTGACACGGTCGGGGACGAGGGAGAGCTCTGGGTCGTTCGAGGGGGAGACCGAATAGCGATAAGGGCGGGCGATGTCGCCGTCCGCGTAGGTCCATGAACCCGGTGTTTGATCGTTGGGAGACGCTCAAGCGCGCCGCGCGGGAAGGCGGCGGTCCGGAACGGATCGCCAAGCACCACGCGGCCGGCAAGCTCACCGCGCGCGAGAGGCTCGACGCGTTCTTCGACGCGGGAACGTTCGAGGAGATCGGGGCCTACGTCACGACCCGGTCGACCTCCTTCGGCATGGCCGAGCGCCGGATACCGGGGGATGGGGTGGTGACCGGATGGGGCGAGATCGACGGACGCCCGGTCTGCGCCTTCGCCCAGGACGCGACCGTCTTCGGCGGCGCCCTCGGAGAGGCCCACGCGGCGAAGATCGTCGCGGTGATGGAGCTCGCCCGTAAGGCGGGAGTTCCGATCGTCGGACTCAACGACTCGGGCGGTGCCCGGATCCAAGAAGGGGTCGTCAGCCTCGGAGGGTATGGCGACGTCTTCCTGCGCAACGTGAGCCTCTCGGGCGTCGTCCCCCAGATCTCCGCGATCCTCGGGCCGTGCGCGGGAGGAGCAGTCTACTCCCCGGCGCTGACCGACTTCGTGGTCATGGCGCGCGGCACCTCTCAGATGTTCATCACCGGCCCGGATGTCGTGAAGGAGGTCACCGGGGAGGAGGTCTCGACCGAGGATCTCGGCGGCGCGGATGCGCATGCGCGCCTGAGCGGGGTATCGCACTTCACCGCCGCGAACGACACGGACGCGCTCGACCTCATCCGCCGATTGCTTGGCTACCTTCCGTTGAACAACCTGGAAGAGCCCCCGCGCGCGGAGAGCGTCGAACCGAGTGCGAGCGCCGCCGGCGAGCTCGCGCGCATCGTTCCCGAGGACGCGAACGCTCCCTACGACGTGCGCGAGGTGATCGGTCGGGTCATCGACCCCGGCTCTTTCCTCGAGGTCCAGGCGGAGTGGGCGACGAACATCGTTGTCGGTCTCGCCCGCCTTTCGGGCCACGCGATCGGGGTCATCGCGAACAACCCGTCGCAGCTTGCCGGCACGCTCGACATCAATGCCTCCGTCAAAGCCGCCCGTTTCGTCCGCACGTGCGATGCCTTCAGCCTTCCCTTGCTTACGTTCGTCGACGTGCCCGGATTCCTTCCGGGCACGGCGCAGGAGCACGGCGGGATCATCCGGCACGGCGCGAAACTTCTCTATGCCTACGCGGAGGCAACGGTGCCGATGATGACGGTGATCCTTCGCAAGGCCTACGGGGGGGCGTATGACGTCATGTGTTCGAAGCACCTCGGCGGCGACCTCAACTTCGCCTGGCCCGGCGCCGAGATCGCGGTGATGGGGGCCGAAGGGGCCGCGAAGATCCTTTTCCGCCGCGCGGGAAACGGCAACGGAGGCGTCTCCGAGGAGGAGCGCTCGCAGCGCATTCGAGATTACCGGGATCAGTTCATGAACCCCTTCCTCGCCGCGGAGCGGGGGTACATCGACGACGTCATCGATCCCGCTACGACGCGGCCGCGTCTGGTCGCCGGGCTAACGATGCTCTCGTCCAAGCGCGAGGATCGCCCTCCGAAGAAGCACGGGAACGGCCCGTTGTAGCCGCCCGCGGGTCGCACGATGGTCCAGATTACCGATACCGTACTGCGGGACGGGCATCAGTCGCTGATCGCGACCCGGATGCGCACGCGCGACATGCTCCCGGCCGCCGAGCGGCTGGACGCGATCGGGTACCGCTCGCTCGAGGTGTGGGGGGGCGCGACGTTCGACGTCTGCCTGCGCTTCTTGCGCGAGGATCCGTGGGAACGGCTCGCCGAGCTCAAGCGCGCGATCCCGAACACGCCGCTCCAGATGCTCCTGCGGGGACAGAACCTGGTCGGATATCGACACTACTCGGACGACCTCGTGCGCAAGTTCGTAGAGCACTCGGCGCGCACGGGTATCACGATCTTCCGCGTCTTCGACGCGCTCAACGATCCGGAGAACATGCGGGTCGCCTTGGAAGCGGTTCGCCGGGCGGGGGGCCGCGCGCAGGGAACGATCTGCTATACGCAGTCCCCGGTGCACACGCTCGAGTCGTTCGTCGCCCTCGGCCGTCGCCTCGCCGAGATGGGCGCCGAGGAGCTGTGCATCAAGGACATGGCCGGGTTCATGCCCCCGACCGACAGCGGAGCGCTTACGCGCGCGCTGGTCCGGCAAGTAGGGCTCCCCGTCGCGGTCCACACGCATTCCTCTAGCGGCATGGCGACGCTCTCCTGCCTCGCGGCGGCGGAGGCCGGCGCCACCTCGGTGGACGGGGCGCTGAGCCCGTTCTCGGGGGGCGCGTCGCAGCCTCCGACCGAGACGCTCGTTGCGGCGATGAGGGGGACCCCGTACGACACGCATCTCGACCTGGGGGCGCTCGCCGACCTGGCCGACTACTTCCGCACGGTGCTCGAGCACTACCGCCCGCTGCTTCAGCTTCGGGCCCTCCAGACCGACCCGGAGATCATCCTTCACCAGGTCCCGGGCGGGATGCTCTCGAACCTCCTCAGCCAGCTCGAAGAGCAAGGGGCGCTCGGGCGCCTCCCGGAGGTCCTCGCGGAGATCCCGCGGGTCCGCAAGGATCTCGGCTATCCGCCGCTCGTCACCCCGACGAGCCAGATCGTCGGGATCCAGGCGGTCCTGAACGTGCTCGCGGGGGAGCGGTACCGCACGATCACGCAGGAGGTCCAGGATTACCTGCGCGGCCTGTACGGGACCCCGCCCGGGCCGATGGACGCGGAGCTCGTCGCGCGGGTGACGGCCGAGAAGCCGGCGATCCACGGTCGACCGGCCGACCATATCCCCCCAGAGTTCGAGAAGATGACCGCCGAGGTCCGGGCGTTCCGGCCGAATGCGACCGAGCGCGAGGTCCTATCCTACGCGATCTTTCCCTCGGTCTACCAGTCCTACCGTACGGCGGTCGACCGGGGCCTCACGAGCGACGTGCTCACGACCGCCGCGCTAGGGATCGTCGCGGCGATGCGGGCCCCGGCGCCATCGCCCCCCGCGCCGGCGGTGCCCGCGCGCGAAGGAGGGCGAGCGAACGCTTGGTCCCACGAAGGACGCGTCCGCGCGCTCGGCCAGCGGAGGTGGATCGATGCGGCTCAGCATCGTTCGCGCAGGTAGAGCCGAAACGGTCGACGTCGACCTCGACGCCAAGACCGTGCGGGTCGGCGAGCGGACGTACCCGTTCGAGGTCCTGAATGCGGGACCGCTGAAGGTCGAGCTCGACATCGCCGGGGAGAGAGTGGTGGTCGATGGGTGGCCCCAGGGATTCGCGGTCCCCCCCGGGCCGGCCGATGTGAACGGGGAACGTTGGCCGATCGACGATGTGCGCCGGGAGGAAGGGTCTGCGCCCGCCGCTCGGCCGCCCTCTCGCGCGGCCGTCGGCCCATCCCCTTCTTCGCCCGCTTCGAATCCGAACGAGGGTCCGGGCTCCGCGATCGTGCCGCCGATGCCCGGAAAGGTGGTCGAGGTACGGGTCCGAGAGGGCGAAAGGGTCCGAGCCGGTCAAGTCCTGGTTGTCGTCGAGGCGATGAAGATGCGCAACGAGGTCGCGAGCCCCATCGATGGCACGGTGGCCCAGGTGTCGGTCCGCGCCGGATCGAACGTGCGAGCGAAGGAAGCGATGCTCCGGGTCCTCCCGGAGTGAACGGGGTGCCGCTGCGTCAGACGGGGTGGACCGGATGGCCGCACGCCGGGCAGTACCCGACGTTCGGCGGTAGGTGCCCCCCGCAGTAAATGCAAAAGCCGATCGGCTCCGGAGATCCGGCCGACGACGATGGGGGGCCCGCGGCGGCCAACGTGGTGCTCACCGTGCTCGACGGGAGCGGCGTTCCGCCGGACGCCGTCGGCGTGCCGGCGGCGGGCGGCGGGCCGGGCCTGGGGGGGGCGGCGGGCGAGCCTCCGATCGGCCGACGCGAGATCGGCAGGTAGAAGAGGACAAGGCTCGCAAACATCCATGCGATGAGGATGTAGAGGAACGTCGTCGCGATCGCCGGTGCGACGAGGTAGATCCCGATCGCTATCGCGAGCAGCGCGAAGTTGATCATCGTGAGCAAACGCCCGAGGTACATCAGTTCCCCCCTTGACCGATTGAGAGGGCGGCGAAGCTACTTCATGCTTGGCTCGGGATCCGCGCCGCAGCCCTCGACCTTAATAGACTCCTTCAATCCACGCGGTCCATGGCGGCCGCGCTTCCGCTCGTCCCCCGCGACGAGTTCACCTACGATATCGAGATCGACGCCACCCGCGGCATGCGCGTGCCCGGCCGGTTGTTCTCGAGCCCCGCGCTGTTGAGCGAGGTGGCGCACGATCCGGCGATCGGGCAGCTCGCCAACGTCGCGACCCTTCCCGGGATCGTCGAGCGCTCCCTGGCGATGCCCGATATCCACTTCGGGTACGGATTCCCCGTCGGAGGGGTGGCGGCGTTCGATCTGGACGAGGGGATCGTCAGTCCTGGTGGGATCGGATACGACATTAACTGCGGCGTCCGGCTTCTGCGGACCGCGTTAGGAGAGGCGGAAGTACGACCGAAGCTCGCCGAGCTCGCCGAACAGCTGTACCGCGCCGTTCCCGCGGGCGTAGGTTCGAAGGTCGGCACGCTCCTCGGACCGTCGGAAATGGACGAAGTCCTCGCCGGGGGCGCTCGATGGCTTGTCGACACGGGAAGCGGAACACCGGAAGACCTCCTGGTCCAAGAAGAGAACGGGTGCATGAGCGGGGCCGACCCGCGGCTCGTGAGTTTGGAGGCCCGCAAGCGCGGGAGCCGCCAGCTCGGCACGCTCGGCAGCGGCAACCACTTTCTCGAGGTCCAGAAGGTCGACCACATCTTCGACACCGCATGCGCGAAGGCGTTCGGCCTCGAAGAAGGCCAGGCCGTGGTCATGCTCCACACGGGCTCTCGCGGGCTGGGCCATCAGGTCGCGAGCGATTACATCCGGAAGATGGACCAGGAGCTTCTCCGACGAGGCGTCCGGCTCGTGGACCGGCAGCTTTGCTGTGCCCCGATCGCTTCGGAGGGAGCGCAAGAGTACCTGGCCGCCATGGCCGCGGCGGCGAACTTCGCGTGGGCCAACCGCCAGGCGATTACGACGGGGGTCCGGCGGGCGTTCGAAGCGACGTTCGGGCGATCGGCTGCCGACCTCGGGATCGAGGTCGTCTACGACATCGCGCACAACATGGCCAAGTTCGAGGAGCATGCGACCGAGAGCGGACCTCGGCGCCTGCTCGTGCACCGTAAGGGCGCGACACGGTCGTTTCCTGCCGGGCGCCACGAGGTCCCGGAGCCGTACCGCTCGAGCGGCCAGCCGGTGCTGATTCCGGGCGACATGGGAACGGCGAGCTACGTCCTCGTCGGCCTTCCGACGTCCATGACCCGATCGTTCGGCTCGTCCTGCCACGGTGCCGGCCGCCGACTGAGCCGGAGCGCGGCGGCTCGCACGTTCCGTTTCGATGACGTGACCCGTTCTCTGCGGGAGCGCGGCGTCGTCATCCGCTCCACCACGCGGGAAGGGGTCACGGAGGAGGCGCCCGGCGCGTACAAGGACATCGAGGAGGTCGTCCGAGTGGCCGAGGGCGCCGGACTGACCCGGCGCGTCGCCCGCCTTACTCCGATGGGAGTCGTCAAAGGCTGACGCGACCGGGGCGTTCCCCCGCGCCGACCGCAGCGTATTTACCGCGAGCCGGCTCGAGAGAGCGGGGGCAGCACGACGTCGTTCACGCTCAACGGGTACGAGATCGCGGGATTGGTGGTCCTGGCCTACGCGATCGTCGTCTACGTATTGTGGAGGGCCGGCTGGATTGGCAAGGAGCGTACGCTCTCGCTCTTCGGGCCCGCCGTGATGATCAAGACCCGGCGCGGCCGCGAGTTCATCGATCGGGTCGGCCGGCGGGCGCGGGCGTGGTCGATCGCCGGCGACATCGCGATCCTGCTCAGCGTGATCGCGATGGGAGCGATGGTGGTCCTGCTCCTCATCGACGCGATCGTTAGCCTTCACACGAGCGCCGCGAGCGCACCGAGCGTTCAGGAAGCCCTCGGGATCCCGGGACTCAACCCGATCATTCCGATCGGGTACGGGATCATCGCGCTGGTCGTCGGTGTCGCACTGCACGAGCGCTTCCATGGATTCGTCGCGCGCTCGCAGAAGATCGGCGTGAAGAGCCTCGGCATCCT
>JAJYUO010000064.1 GCA_021792485.1 Thermoplasmata archaeon | reverse complement strand
CGATCTCGGTTCCCTCCCTCTGCGTGGCCTCGAGGGAAAGTTGGGCCTTGCAGAGAGGGCAGCGGAGGATCTCCATCAGGTCGGGTTTCATTTGGCGATTCCCTGCACGATGCCGTATCCAATGAGCCGCCACGCATTGAGCTTGCGCGAGATCGCCACGCGGCTTTCCGGAAAGACCGTCACCGCACGCCCGAGCGAGAGCTCGACCTCGTCGCCGCGCGCGCTCGTCACCTTTCCGGGGGCGATCGTGGTGCCGACGGTAATCGCGAGGGTTTCGCTGGTACGGATCTTCTCTACCTTCATCTCTCGCTCCGCGCCGAGGACCCGGTCGAGGAGCGTCGCACGGATGCGAATCTTCTGGCTGACCGGGGGCAGCGTTCCCGGGGTTCCCACGAGGCGACCGGTGAGCCCATCTCCCTTCGTGAGCGACGGGTCGAGGGTCGTCGCGATCGCGGCCAGTCCACCGGGTCGGAGCTCGTCCAGCTCCTGGCCCCCGGCCAGGATCGTTGTGATCTTCGTCCGCAGCGACTCCGCGGACCCCCCCGCGGGAAGAGCGAACCCGGGACGGATCTCGATCTCGTCGCCGAGCTTGAGGAGTCCCTGGAGGAGCGAGCCGCCGAGGACGCCGCCGCGCAGCTCCTTCGGACGCGTTCCGGGGCGGTTGATGTCGAACGAGCGGGCGACGTACATCAGCGGAGGCTTCGTGGGATCCCGTGCGGGGGTCGGGATCGTCTCCTCGATGGCCTCGATGAGCGCGTCGATGTTGACCTTGTGGTTCGCGCTGATCGGCACGATCGGAGCCGACGCGATCGGCGAGCCGGAGAGGAATTCCCGGATCTGGCGGTAATTCTCCGTCGCCTGCTCGCTCGTCAACAGGTCGATCTTGTTCTGGACAACGACGACCTTGTGCACCCCGATGATGTCGAGCGCGTAGAGGTGCTCCCGCGTCTGCGGCTGCGGCGCGGGCTCGTTCGCCGCGACGAGGAGCAGGGCCCCGTCCATCAACGCCGCTCCGCTGAGCATCGTCGCCATCAGCGTCTCGTGTCCCGGGGCATCGACGAAAGAGACGGCGCGCAGGAACCGCGCATCTCCCCCGCAATTCGGGCACTTCGGGTCGGTGGTGTAGCAGTTGGGCGGCGGGCAGTTGGAGCAGCGGTAGAAGGCCGCGTCTGCGTAGCCCAGCTTGATCGAGATACCCCGTTTGAGCTCCTCGGAGTGACGATCGGTCCACTCGCCGGTAAGGGCCTGGGTCAGGGTGGTCTTGCCATGGTCGACGTGACCAACGAGACCGATGTTGACTTCCGGTTGCCGAGGAACCTTCATGACGCGCTCGCGCCCAACAGCTCCGCGAGCGGCTTCGAGCCTCTCTGATCGACGACCAGGTTGATCTGGACGGTGTCCTCGCTGATCGTGTTCCCACGGAACGTGCGGCGCTTGCGCATCCCCTCCCGGGGTGCGGCGAATCCGAAGCCGTCCCCGACGTAGAGGCGTACCTGTCGAGCTCCCGGAAGGTCCGGTCGCAGAGGGAACCCGCTTCGGTCGGTGCCTCCCGTGAGCCGGAACGTGTAGCCGGAGGCGCCGATCAGTTCTCCTCCGACCGTCTCCCCGATCCGCTTGCCCAGGAACCCCGCCGACTGGGGATCGCCGACCGTGCGAGCATAGGACTTACTCGCGTCCGAGATCACGAGCTTGTACTCCACCATCGATGGCCCTGTGAGCGCGCGTGCCAGTTGGACCTGCTTTAAAACGCTTGCCGCGCGAATCGCTCGGCGTCCGGTAGGAGCGTCGGTCCGAAACGAGCCCGGCGCAGATTTCTCCCGCTCAGGAGCAGCGGCTACGGGCCCCGAGCCGCGGGTTCGCGGCCGCCCGCCGCCATCGACGCGCTCGGCGAGGCGGACGCCGGAACGACGACAGGCAGGGTGCAGGATCCGCTGGCCGAGGAATGCGAGATCACGTTGCCGGTCGACGCGTCCACGGTGGCGTTATAGAACAGCCCGGTCGTAGATCCTGTGCTTGCCACCGTGCACGTGGAGTAGGTCACCGCCCATGTGGCCTGCCCGGTGAGGGGGTCGCCCGAAAGGTACCAGATTCGTTGGGCGCCGCTGTGGTTTTCCAGGAATTGAGCGCCGCCGGCCGCATCGGCCGCGTTCACGGCCACGCTCGAGTCAACCAGACTGCCGTAGTGGGCGAGAGGGGGTTCGAGTGCCACGAGCGAGCAGGCGCCTCCGTACACCTCGAAAAGGGGAGTCGCGGTGCCGTTCAGGACCGCGACCGCGAGCAAACCCGTGGCATTCACGTACCCGAAAACCCAAGCGGCCGCGGCTCCGGCCGAGGCGTTCGCGCCGGTCGGTGGGAGGTAGATCGATGCAGGGCTACCGGCCGGATAGCTCACGTTGCATCCGAGGCTCGCGTACGCGGTTGCCAGCTCGTCGACCGCCACGCTCATTCCCGCGCTCAGGGCCAGGCCGCCCGCGAGGAGCTCGTTCCACGGACCCCCACGTACCCCCGACGCGGCCGAGTTCGCAGGTCCTTGCGCCGCGGCGTACGTGGGGGTCCGACTCACGGCGCCGCCGGAGAGCGGGATCACGCCCGCTACGAATAGAACGATGACGATCACGATCACGGCCGCAACGGTCCCGACCGCCGGCACCAGCCAGCGCCGGGCGGACGGAGAAGGCGACCGCGAAGGAGCCGGCTCGCCCCTCGCTTCGAACGACGAAGGCCGAGGGGAAGGAACCGTGCTGGGGGGAGGCGGAGGCTCGGGCGAGGTAGATGAAGCAGCTGCGTCCACGTAGCCGAGGAGCCACGCGGAGGTATTGAGCTCTCGTCCCGGCGATTCCACGGCAACCTGCCGTTTATAGCGCCGGTGCCGCGTTCGGTCGCACGAGGGCCGGCAGCAGTGTCCAGCATCCTTTGGGAGCTCGCTCTCATCGCGCTGTTCGCCGGTCTCCTCGCGGCGGCCATCTGGGATCTCCAGAGGCGGGAGGTCCCGGATGGATGTTGGCAGGCGATGGGGATCGTCGGCGCGGGCCTCGGTGCCGCAGCTCTGTACTCGCCCTCGGCTCCGCTCGGGACGGTCCTCTGGATCCTCGTAGCAGGCCTCGCGACGGAGCACTTCTTCGACTGGGAGGCGCTGCTCCGCCACCGCTCGGCACGGATAACCCTCGGGATCGAACTCTCCGCTTTCACAGTGTGCGTGGTCGCGGTCGGCGTCGCAGCCATCGCCCTTGGCGTGTCGGCCCACGGCGTTCCCTATCCGGTCGTGGCGGCCCTTGCGGTCGTCGTGATCGCCCGTGTACTCTACGAGGCCGGTGCTCTTTGGGGTGGTGCCGACGCTCGGGCCCTCATGGCGATCTCCCTGCTGGTACCGCTGACCCCGGCGACTGTCATCGCCGTTCCGGCCGCAGCCGTCGCGTTCGCCGAGATCGTGCCGTTCGCCCTCAACGCCCTCGTCAACGGTCTCCTGCTCGTCGCGATCACGGTCCCCACTACGATCGCCGCGATCAATCTCGTTCGCAGGGAGTTCTCCCTTCGGGATGGATTCGTCAGTTACACCATCCCGGTCGGGGAGTTGGCTCGGCGCCACGTTTGGCTTTGGGAGCCCGGCGATCGAGGCCGGGGGTCGGAGGCATCGTCCATGACGGCCGAGGAGGATCTGCGCGCCCGTCGCGACTCGGCCCAGGAGCTTGCCGCGCGAGGCATCGAGCGAGTCCGCGTGACACCGCAGATCCCTCTGGTCACCTTCCTCGCCGCCGGCGCGTTGCTGACGTGGGTCGCCGGAAACCTCGTCGCGAACCTCTTCGCACTCCGGTAGTCTCGCGAACCCGAGGCACAAGCTTTTGGGGGCATCTTCGCTCGCCGGTCTAGGGACAGAAATGCCTTCGGCTAAGAAGCGGCCTCCGATCCGCGTGCTGATCGCGAAACCGGGCCTGGACGGGCACGATCGGGGGGCCAAGGTGGTCGCGCGCGCGTTGCGGGACGCGGGGATGGAGGTAATCTACGCCGGCCTTCGGCAGACCCCGGAAGCGATCGTGCAGGCCGCGATGGAGGAGGACGTCGACATCGTCGGACTCTCCATCCTTTCCGGGGCACATATGGCGCTGATCCCGAAGATTCTCGAGCTCATCCGGAAGGAGGGGGCCGGGCCGATTCCGGTGTTCGTGGGGGGCATTATCCCCGACGAGGACGCCCGCCGGCTTCGCAAGCTCGGGGTCAAGGCGATCTTCGGACCCGGCGCTTCTCTCCAGGAGATCGTGGAATCCGCGAAGCGCCTCACGGGCCGGACGTCATGAGTTCGGAGCGCCGCCTCCCCCCGGCGGCTCACGCGCTGATCAACGGCGACCGTCGCGTTCTCGCGCGCCTCATCACCGGCGCAGAAAACGACGATCCCGGCGCCCGAGCGGTCCTCCGGGCGATCTACCCTCGTACGGGCCGCGCGTGGCTCGTGGGACTCGCCGGTCCGCTCGGAGTCGGCAAGTCGTCGCTTCTGAACGCGCTGATCTCGCATCTCCGCGGGCTCGGGCAGAACGTCGCGGTCGTCGCCGTCGACCCATCGAGCCCGTTCTCCGGGGGATCGGTCCTCGGGGACCGGATCCGGCTCGATCGATCCCCGGATGATCCCGGGGTCTTCATTCGCTCCATGGCGAGCCGGGGGCACGCCGGCGGGCTCGCTCGAGCGACACGCGAGGTCGCGCGATTGTTGGAGGCCGCGGGATTCGGCATCATTCTGCTCGAGACCGTAGGAAGCGGCCAGGTTGACGTCGAGATCCGAGAAGTCGCGACCACGAGCGTCGTGGTCCTCGTTCCCCATCTCGGCGACGAAGTCCAGACGCTGAAGGCCGGGCTCTTCGAGATCGCCGACGTGTTCTGCGTGAACAAGTCAGATCTTCCCGGTGCCGATCGGGCCCGGCGCGACCTGATGGAGTTCGCGTCCTTGGGAGGCGGGGATCCCGGTTGGACGGTCCCGGTCGTCGCCACGTCGGCCACGACGCCGTCGGGAATCCCGGAGCTCTGGCAGGCAGTCGAGGCCCACGAGCGCTACCTCGACTCGAGCGGGAAGCGCATCGAGGGGGAGCGCCGCCGGCTGACCCAGGAGATCCTCGCGCTCGCCGAGTCCCGGTTCGTCGCGGACCTGTCGCGGGATCCGACCCTTCCCCGACGCCTCGAACCTGTTCTCGCGCGCCGGCTCGATCCCGAGACCGCGGCGCGGCGCTGGTGGGTCGAGCGAAGAAAGGGACGCACGTAGATGGACGCAGCGGCGATCGCGGCGCTGCTGGCGGCCTTCGGCGGGCTTGCGTTCATCGTCTACTTCTTCTTCGGTTCGTTCGCTCATGGAGCGGGCTATGAACCGACATCCGCGCGCGTGGCGGAAGAGATGATCCGGCTCGCGAACCCCTCCTCGGCCGACCTTGTGATCGACCTGGGGGCGGGAACCGGCGAGATCGGCCTGCGCGTCGCGCGAGAGCGCGGCTCGCGGGTACGTGCCGTGGAGATCGATCCGCTGCGTGCGGCGATCCTCTCCGCGCGCCGAAGATCCGAAAGCGACCGACAACGGGTCACGATCGTTCGGGGAGACCTCTTCGACGAAGACCTGGCCGAGGCGGATGTGGTGTTCGCGTTCCTTTGGCCCTCCACGATGGCGCGACTTCGGCCGAAGCTCGAGCGTGAACTGCGGTCCGGTGCCCGGTTCGTGACGCACTACCACCCGATTCCCGGCTGGGTGCCATACGCGACGGCCGGACCGGTCTACGCCTACCGCGCACCCGAGTGTTGGGGACCGGGTCTCACAAGGGGTGGTACATGAACCAGAATACCCCCATCACCGCAAAGATCGCGACGATGAGGATGCCCCCGACGAGCCAGCCGAGATACGGGCGGTACCTCGTCTCCGGGGCCGCTGGTCGCTGATCGCCCATGCCGGGTTCACGGGCACGGCGGCTTATTTGGGCTAGACTCGTACGCGGAGGATCCGAACGTCAGGGAATTCCGGCGCCGATGTATCCGTAGAAGCCGAGAACGGCGACCGCGGTCGCGACCGCGATCCCGATCGCAAAGACGGTGATCAGGAAGGCGCGCGGGATTTCGGCGGACGGTTGGGTTGTGGCGGACACACGGTGACGACCCCGGGCCGGTTCATCTACGGTTGGTTCGTTCCGTAGAGTCGCCTACGAATCCTTCGCGGACTTCGAATGGACGGGTTCGATCCCGGCCGCCGGAGCCGTCGCACCGCCCGAAGCGGGAATCGTCGGGGCCGAGCCGGATGAGGGTGGCGCAGGGAGGGCTCCCGCCGGGGGGGCGGGGGTCGCGGTCTTCTCCGGCGTTGGGGTCACGTACTCCTCGACGAAGCGGATCGACTTGGGGGAGATCTGCGTGCGGATACGATCGACGATCCGGGGCTTGTCGCCGAACCATGTGGGATCGAACTTCGCCCGATCGGGGACCTTGATGGTCACGACGTGGTCCCGGATCTCGACATGAAACTCGGATCCCGGCCGGCCGTACTCGATCTCGATGAGCGCTCGGACCTGCTCGTCCGTATCCGTGATCCGGTCGACGATCTTGAATTTCCCGCGGACCTTGCGACCGGCGAACGGGGGGTTGAAGTCGACCCGGACGCGCGCCTGCGTAAGGGTCACGACCCTACCCTCGCGCCCGCGGATCGTCAGGATCGTGCCGACGTCCAGCCGGGCGTCCTCGCGCCGCATCTCGGGAAGGCGCTCCACTTCATGCATCGAAAAGAGTTCGATCAGCTTGGGATCCCGCTCTCCGAAGGCGTCGACGGCGGCGAACTCCTTGGTGATCTCGGTCCCGAGCGGAGCACCCACAAGCGCTTGCTCGATCCCCGACGGGAAGAAGGGGCCGCCGACGAGGTGGGGCCGGGGACCGTACCGACGGCCCTCGGGAAGACGCCCCAGGGCCTCCTGGGCCACCTCCTGGCGGGTGGTCCCGATGAGTTCGGGTTTCGCTCCCCCTTCCGCCCAAAGCTCGAAGTCGAGATGCACGAGATCGCCGGAAGCGACCGGGCCGGCCGGCGGAGTGGCGGCGATCGCATTTTCGGCGACGAGGGCGCCGCGCGGGGCAAACCCGGCGCCGGGGAGGGGGATCCCTCGCCCGCCTATGTCGCCCATATCGCGCTCGACCGGACATCGC
>JAJYUO010000063.1 GCA_021792485.1 Thermoplasmata archaeon | reverse complement strand
CGGGAACGGGGTCGGTGGAGCGGGCGATACCGCGACGGCAACATTCACGATGGTGGCCGCGAGCCTGACGCTGAGCCCGACTCAGGGGCCGACGGGCATCACGGTGACGGCTACGGTCTCGGCGTTTGCGTCGACGGACACGACAGTCACAATCACGGGACCGACGTCCGTTACTCTCTGCACAATCACGATCGCTCCCTCAGGCTCGGGCAAGGGCTCCTGTGGCTTCTCGGCTAATTCGGCGAACGGCTTCTCCTTCAGCAGCGGCGGAGCTCCAAACGATGTGGTAGCGAAGGGAAACACGGCAGGCGACACCGCGAGCGGAACGTTCACGGGCACGATCGCAAGCCTGACGCTAAGTCCGAGCCAGGGCCCGAACGGCGTCTCGGTTTCCGCGAAAGTGACGGGGTTCGCGTCGACGGACGCTACCGTCGCGATCACGGGACCGACCTCGGTGACCCTTTGCACGATCACGGTATCGCCCTCCGGCTCGGGAAGCGGGACATGCGCGTTCACGGCGAGCGGCGCAAACGGCTTCGCGTTCTCCAGTGCGGGGACGGCGAACACGGTGACGGCGACGGGGAACATCGCGGCCGACACCGGGACAGCTTCGTTTACGGGAACGATAGCCAGCCTGACGGTTGATCCGACCTCGGGCCCCACGGGGACTAGCGTGACGGCGACGATCTCGGGATTCGCATCGACGGAGACATCCGTCCTAGTGAAGGTCGGCTCGACCTCTCTGTGCACGATCTCGATCAGCCCGGCCGGCTCGGGTAAAGGCTCGTGCGCGTTCACAGCGAATTCTGCGAACGGCTTCTCGTTCTCGGCCGCCGGCGCGTCGAACACGATTACCGCGACGGGGAACGTAGCAGGCGATAGTCAATCTGCGACCTTCGCCGGCACGGTAGTGACCTACTATGCCGTTACGTTCAAGGAGTCGGGACTGCCCACGGGGACCAACTGGTCGGTCACCCTGGGCGGCGTGACAAACTTTTCCATCACCTCCACGCTGGTCTTCATGGTGGTGAACGGCACCTACGCCTACTCGATTACCGATGTCTCGGGCTGGCACCAGACGAGCATACCGTACGCCGGGAACGTGCACGTCGCGGGCGGGCCGGTTGACGAGACGCCGCTCGAGTTCACGCAGGTTACCTACCCGATCACCTTCACCGAGACGGGACTACCCCTCGGAACTTCCTGGTGGGTAAACATCACCGGGGGCCCCTCGTATCAAGGAACCGGCTCGATCGCTTTCGCCGAGCCCAATGGGACGTACGAGTACAGCGTCCAGGCGGCCGGCACCCGGTATGGGGCGCCCGGCGGCCAATTCACCGTGGCAGGGATTGCCGTCTCCATCTCGACTACGTTTAGCAGCACGTTCTACACCGTGACGTTTACCGAACGGGGCCTGCCGTCGGGGCTCATGTGGTGGGTCAACGTGACCGGAGAACCCGCCGAAAGCTCCACCAGCTCTCAGATTGCGATACAGCTTGTCAACGGAACATACTCGTTCGTGGTGTCGAGCGCCGTGGCAACCTACCGTGCCCCTGGGGGTTCGTTCACGGTCCGCGGTTCAAACCTTTCCGTTGCCGTCGCTTTCAGTTCATCGTACGCCGTGACGTTCACGGAAACGGGATTGCCCGCCGGAACCACCTGGGCCGTCTCGATCAATGGCAACACGACCCGGGCTACCGCGGGAACGGCAATTGTGTTTCTGCTGGCCAATGGGACGTACTCCTACTCAATCACCGACATACCCGGCTGGCATCAAACGACCGAACCGTACACGGGATCGATTACCGTCCACGGAACCCCGGTGCGCATGGGCCCGCTCGCCTTCCAGCAGGTGCTCTACGGGCTCACGTTTGTCGAGAGCGGTCTCGCCTCTGGAACGATGTGGTGGGTGAACATCACCACGGGTGCGTCAGGGTCCGGAACGGGATCAATGATCGTCCTCGACCTGCCGAACGGGACGTACACGTACCAGGTGAGCGCGCCCGGCTACATCGGCTCGCCGTCATCGGGGCAGATCACCCTCGCGGGAGCCGCCGAGGTGGTCGCGATCTCGTTCACCCTGGCCCGATATACCGTGACCTTCACCGAAAGTGGATTGCCGGCAGGGACCGGCTGGTCGGTGACGATCAACGGAGCTACCCGTAACTCGACCACCTCGACCCTCGAGTTCGAGGAAGCGAACGGCACGTACTTCTTCGCCGTCTCTTCGGGCAACCCGACCTACCACGCGGCCGGGGGCACGTTCATCGTGCGCGGGAACACCGTATTCGTCTACGTCGCATTCTCTCTGGTGACCTATCAGGTCACGTTCGGCGAGAGCGGCCTGCCCGCGGGCACGATGTGGTCGGTCACGTTCAACGGCACGACGAACCGAACGAGCGGCACGAGCATCGTCTTCACCGGCACGAACGGAACCTATGCGTTCACGGTCGGGGGGATCGCCGGCTTCACGGCGAGCCCCGTCTCGGGAAATGTGACAGTGAACGGGACCTCGGTCTCGGAGGTGATCCGATTCTCGGTCGCCACCTATACCGTGACGTTCAGCGAAAGCGGGCTACCGGCCGGTGTCTCCTGGACCGTTACCCTCGGCGGAACGAACGCGACATCCACTACGGCGAACATCACGATCTCGATGCCGAACGGGACGTTCGCCTACAAGGTCGAGTCACGCTCGTACTACGCAGAGCCGGCTTCGGGCACGCTCACGGTCGCAGGGGCGGCGACGAAGATCTCGCTGACGTTCGTGGTCGGCTACGTCGTGACTATCTATCGACCCGGGGGCGTCACGAGCGGCATCGTCTGGAATGCGACGGTCGCTGGAGAGGTCTCCTCTGTATCGGTATCGGTCTACCCCTCACCGAGTGGGACGTACCGGGTCAACGAGACGCAGAGTACGACCGGGCCTTCCGTGGCCTTCCTCGTGCCCGCCGGCAGCTTCACCTGGTCGGTCACCATCTTCGGCCACCCGAACTATCTTGCCCAAGGAACGGTCGCGCCCTCGTCATCGAACCCGACCCCTCACGTCGCGCCGCCCGCTCTCGGTGCGGCGCCGGCGCCATTCCTGCTGACGATTCTGCCCTACCTCGCAATCGCGATCGCGGCCGCGCTCGTGGCGTTCGCGGTGCTGTACGTCAGGAGACGGCGGCATGCGGCTCCGACGGCGGCACGCGGCGAGGGATCCGCCGTGGCCTACCTGCCTTCGCCGCAAGAGTCGGCCCATACGATTCCTGTCCTCTTCGAGGGGTACGTGCCGGGCGATCTGCCAGCCGTCGAGCCACCCATGGAGCTCGTCCGCCGGGAGCCCCCTCTTCCGTACCTAGAAGCGTGGCACCCGGGTCCTGAGCCGGGAACTCCGACGCAAGAGCCCGCCGCCCGTTCGATCCCTGCCGCCGCCAGCGGCCCGGCGGCGAGCGCGCCGGAGGCTCCTCCCTCGCCGCCAAAGAGGAACGGCAAGGGCGACCCCGGGGCCGCCATGCTCGCCGAATGGGTACCGGAAGAAGAGTGAGGATCGGTACGGTTCCCGAGCGCGCGCGAGCGAGCCCCGCCGGGTCGGGGCGGCCGCTACTCGCTTCTCTCATCGCGACCGTGGCTCGAACGGGAGCGGCATCCGACCCTCCCGAATTAACTCAAGGAGGATCGAGGGAGTCATTCGTCCGTGGGGCTCACGGTCCGCGCCACCGACGCGTCGATTCAGCCGTGGGTGGGGCGGGCACCATGAGGGCTCGATCGGACGCCGCCATAGAGCGTTCTTCGAGTTTGGCTCCGTCCCCTGTCTTGGGTGCCGGATCGAACCAAGTCGCCGGACGGACGCACTCTGAACAAACCGGGGATCGTTCCGAGGGTTCTCCGTCGCTCGGGGAACATCCACCTCAGCCTCGCGGCGGAAGTCGGGATCATGACAGAGGTCAGGGTGGTGGCGCGTCCGCGGTCGAAGGAATGAGCTTCGAACATCCGCAGGCCATCCGGAGGGAGCTGCCCGGATTCCCGGGCACGGGGGCGAAGGTCGCTCGGAGAGTGGACTGGTCGGGATTTGAACCCGAGGCCTCCGGTTTGCAAAACCGGCGATCTTCCGGACTGATCTACCAGCCCGCGTTGCGCCGTTCGCTCGCTCAAGTAGCCGCGGAACGACCGACGGACGGCTCCCGATATCGCCTCCTGCGCTCCTCTGCCCATCCCGGCCGGGACGGAACTTCAGCAGCTTCGTCTTGGACCTCGCCACGCTTATAATAGGCACGCGAGTCCCCCGCCGACCATCATGGCCGCGTCGTCGTATCGCTACATGGCGAGCTCGTTCCGCCAGACGCTGGGGGACGAGGGTGCTGCGCTTCGGCACGAACGGCTGCTCTCCTGGCGACGCGAGCACACGGTCACGCGGGTCGAACACCCGTTGCGCCTCGACCGGGCCCGCGCGGTCGGGTATCGGGCGAAGGAAGGGTTCGTCGTGGTGCGCGTGCGCGTTCGGCGAGGAGGTCAGAACAAGCGCGCGATCATCGCGGGCCGGCGCCCCAAGCACAAGGGAATCTCCCGCATGACGCTCGCCAAGAGCCTCAAACGCATCGCCGAGGAGCGGGCCCAGAAGCACTACCCGAACCTCGAAGTCCTCAACTCCTACTGGATCGGAGAAGACGGGAAGGAGAAGTTTTTCGAAGTGATCCTCCTCGACCCGGCCCATCCCCAGATTGTGAGCGATCCGCGCCTACAGTGGATCACCGGCGCGATGCACCGGGGCCGCGTCCACCGCGGGCTCACGAGCGCGGGGAAGGAAGGTCGGGGCCTACGCTGGAAGGGCAAGGGCGCCGAGCGCATGCGCCCCTCCCGATCCCAGAACCGCCGAGAAGCGCGACGCACGCAGACCAAGGTCATTCCGTAGGCGGGGGATTATCCCTCTCGGTCCACCGCTTCGGCCCACGTGGTGCCGGCGCGCTCGGCCAGGTGCCGGGCCCAGGTGTCCAGGCCTTCCACATGGACGAGCTCGCCCCTCACGGCCCGCCCGAATCGACGGCGAAAGTCGGTGTCGATGGCGATCCCCTCGGTCGTTAGGAGCTCGGCCAACCGGCGGGCGATCTGACCGCCGGTTCGGTCCCAGTCGGTCAGGACGATCGCACGCGCGTGTCGAGAAGAGAGCGCGTGCGTGACCTGGGATAGCGGTTCCCCGCGGTGTACCAGGACGATCGATCCCTCCAGCCCGAGCCGACCGAGCGATCGGCGGTCGCGCGTTCCCTCGACCACGACCGCGGTCCCCGGTTCGCGCGCGGCGTCCAGGAGGCGACGCCACAGTCGCACGAACTCCTCTAGGACCACCTCGGCCGGCTCGCGCGTCGGCATCGTTCGACCTTCGGGCGACCCGCGCAACGACTATAGCCTCCTCCTCCCGTCGACCGCCGGTCCCATGCCCGATCCGTACACCCTGCTCCTCGACCAGCGGCGGAGCGAGGGGGCGGCCCGCGGGCTCGCCAAGCTCCCGAAGGACTTCTACGCCTCGACCGCCGCCTACCTGGAGGAGACCCGGCGGTCCTACGAATCCGACCTGAGGGAGAATCCGTCGAGTCGGAAGGGAGAGATCTCCCGGCAGACCCACCAGCGGGCGAGCCAGCTCGCGCGCGACATCGTGGAGGCGCGGATCTCCAAACTCCTCTCGGCCGCGTTCCAGGCCAGCGTCGGCGGCGCGCGGGAGATCGCGAACGCTCTTCCCGAGGAACGGGCGCTGTTCGACCGGCTCCTGCAGAGCCTCGCGGACTTCCGACGGGCCTCGGCGCCCTACCTCGAGCCGGGAACGCCGTCGGCCCCGCCTTTGGTCCCCGCGGCGGTCCCCGCCCCGGCCGCGTCCCCTCCCGAGAGCGCTTCCCGATCTGCCGTCGAACCGAACCCATCCGCTCGTCTAGAGTACGTTCGGATCCTCAAGGACTCCCGGCCGCTCCAGATCGGCCGCGACACGGTCGACCTCCGGCGCGACGATATCCTCCAGGTCCCCGCTGACACGGCGCAGTTGCTCGTCACGAGCAAGCTTGCGGAGCGCGTCCGCCCCTCGGGACCGAATCCCGTCACCTAGTCCCGTTCCCCGCCACGAACTCGAGCACGCGGAATCGCTCGAACCCGAAGAGCAGGTTTTTGATCCCGAGCTGGAGACGGACCCGATCCTCCGGTCGTGTCGCCGCCTCTTGGGCCGCCCTCGCGAGCGGCTCGATGCCCCAGGCCAAGAGCGCGTCGGCGAGAGGTGCGTCCGCGGCCAACCGCAGACCGGCACGGGTTCCCGCGCGGCGCAGCCGGGTCCAATTCACGAAGACGCTGAGGTCCGGGGAATCGATCTCGGCGAGCGGTTCTTCCGACACGCGATGGCCGCGAATGCCCTCGAGGGTGCCGCGAGGGTGCGCGCGGATGAGCTCGTCCTCCTCCATCCCGTAGTCGACGACGATCGCAACTCCCTCTACGAGGTGGTCGCCGACGTCGCGCAGGAACGTCTCCGCGGCGGGAGCGATCTCCACGATCGTCCCCTCCTCCAGGCCGTGCGGGGAGGGCATCGCCGGCGGCAGGTCCCGCGCGATCCGCCTTCGATACGTACGCCGGGTCCCCTCGGTCGAGACCCCGAGCTCGCGCCATGCCCCCCGCGCGACTTCGAAGCGACGGGCGGGTTGGGCATCCAAGAGCTCGTGAAAGAGGACGACGCCCCGAAACGGTCCTCCTTCGCCCAGGCTCGCGGCTCGACGGACGCGGATCCCGGTGGGCCGGGCCGCCCGCTCGGCGGCGTGGAGCGCTCCGCTCAGGCGCGGGGCGGCGCGATCCACGAGATCGTAGCTCACTCCCGCCGGTATCCCCCCCTGCCGACCGAGCTCGGTGATGATCCCGGCGGCGAGGAGACCGTTCCCGGGGCCGACCTCCACGATCCGCGGAGCCGGCGCGTCGTGCCAACCGCGAAGCGCCGTCCCGACCCGCTGGGCGAAGGCCGCCGCGTAGAGCGGACTCGCATGGGGGGCGGTGTAGTAGGCGCCGTCGGGGCCGATCACCTCGGATCGCTGCTGGTAGAAGCCCCCATCGGGGGAGTAGAGCGCCTGCTCCATGAACACGTCGAACGGGAGGAACGCGTCGGACGCAGGTGCCCCGCGTTCGATCGAGCCGGGCATCGGCGAACGGCAGGACCGCCTCAGCCGATGTAGCCGAGGTCATCGCGGGC
>JAJYUO010000062.1 GCA_021792485.1 Thermoplasmata archaeon | reverse complement strand
CGGGGCCCTCACCCACTCGGCGAAGGCCCTTCCGTTCCACCTTCGGCTGGTCGCCCACGCTCCACCGTCGCGTTAAGAGGTCCTGCCGGCTCGTTTTCCTGTCGAGGGGTGCCCGTGTCGCTCGAGGAGGAGATCCGCCGGCTGAAGGAGGAGCGCAACGCCGTGCTCCTCGCCCACAACTACGAGGTCGACGAGGTCCAGGACATCGCGGACTACGTGGGAGACTCCCTCTACCTCTCCCGGCAGGCGATGCAGACCGACCGAACGGTGATCGTCTTCGCCGGCGTCCGGTTCATGGCCGAGACCGCCAAGATCCTCAACCCGACGAAGACGGTCCTCCTTCCCGACCTCGGGGCCGGCTGCAGCCTCTCCGACGCGATCACCGCGGAGCAGCTGCGGGCCTGGAAGTCCGAGCACCCCGGGGCGGTGGTCGTCTCCTACGTCAACACGTCGGCCGAGGTGAAGGCCGAGAGCGACTACTGCTGCACGAGCTCGAACGCGGTCCGGGTCGTCCGCGCGATCCCGGCCGACCGGGAGATCCTCTTCCTTCCGGACATGTTCCTCGGCGAGTACGTGCGCGCGCAGACGGGCCGCACGGCGCGGACGATGCACCTGTGGCCGGCGGACTGCCATGTCCACGGGCGCATTCGGCCCGAAGGGATCGCTCGCCTGCGCGCCGAGCATCCCGGCGCGCCCCTGATCGCCCACCCGGAGTGCGGGTGCGCCTCCGAGGCCCTTCCGCAGGTCGACCAGGTGCTCTCGACCGACGGCATGGTCCGCTTCGCGAAGGAGACCCATGCGCCCGAGGTCCTGGTCGCGACCGAGATCGGGATCCTGCACCGGATGCGGCAGATCAATCCCACGACCCGATTCACCCCGGTCGACGTGGGGGCGGTCTGCCCGTTCATGAAGAAGACCGACCTCGCGAAGGTACGCGACGCGCTGAAGCTGAACCGCTACGTGATCGACGTGCGGCCGGACGTCGCCGAGCGCGCGCGTCGGGCCCTCGAGCGCATGGTCGCGTCCTGATCCGGGCGCGCTGGCGGTCGGGCCGCGAGATCCGCCAGGCGCCGGGTGTTGCCGACGTCGGAGGCCTTCGCCCAGGCGCGCCGCGCGAATCCGAGCGAGATCGGCCCGGTCGGGTCCTCGGGAGGGAGGTCGAAGCCCGTCGCCACATGAACGGTACCGCCGAGCCGCAACAGCTCCCGCGCCCCGTCCGAATCGAGCCGATCCGAACCGGGCCCCACGTCGACCGAGAGGCCGTGGGAGGCCGCGAAGGCGAGCCACCCGCGCCACCGCTCCGCCCCGGCCGCGTCGCTCGGCGCGGGTCCGAGGTGGCTGACGAGGCGCCAGCCGGCGCCGAGCCGCTGCGACGCCGCCGGGGGATTTCCGTGCGCTCGCAGAACCCGGAAGTCGACCTCCGGATCCGCGTCCCCGCTCGTCGCGGTCGGGAACTCCCCGCCGACGAGCACCCGGGGTTCGCCGGGCCGTCGCCGCTCTCGACGCTCGGCGAGGCGCTGCCGGGTCTCCGCGGGGAGCTCGGTGCGATGGCCGTCGCCGTCCGTCCCGCGAACGAGCAGGCCGACAAAGTCCAGCCGACGCCGTCGGGCGTCCGCCAGCGCCCGATCGAGCTCGTCCGGCGTCGCATCGGCCGAGAGGTGGCCATGCCAATCGCCTCGGAGGTCCCCGAGCTCGACCAGCGGGGGGATCGCGTCCGTGGTCGCGAGGTCGATCTCGCCGCGATCCTCGCGCATCTCCGGGGGGATCCAGCTGAGACCGACCGCGTCGTAGACGTCGTACTCCGTCCTCCGGGCAATGAGCTGCTCGCCGCGGTAGACGCCGTACTCGTTGACCTTGAGCCCGAGGTCCTTCGCGAGCGTGCGCAGGCGCACGTTGTGGTCCTTCGAACCCGTGAAATAGACAAGCGCGGCCCCGTAGGACTCGGGGTCGACGACCCGTACGTCCACCTGCAGGCCCCCCTCGAGGACCACAGTCATCTTGGTGTCGCCTCGCACGAGGGTCTCGAGGCGATCGGGGACCCGGGCGATGCGATCGAACACCTCGGAGGACCGCCGGCTCCCGACCAGGATGTCCACGTCGCCGATCGTCTCGCGGTACCGGCGCAGGCTGCCGGCGACATCGGCGCGTTCCTCCCCCGTCAGGCCCGCGCGGATCGCGGCGAGCAGCCGCTGGGCCCGGGGCCACGCCTCCGCGATCGGGACGCGCGCACCGGCGGGTCGGGCCCCGGCGGCCTCGCGGAATTGGGCGATCTTGCGCTCGCCGAATCCTTTGGCGCCCGAAAGGCGCCCCGCGTCGATTGCCGTCCGGAGCGCCGCGGGACTCTCGATATGGAACTCGATCCAAAGGCGTCGGGCGGTCTTGGGGCCGATACCGGGGAGCCGCATCAGCCGAACGACGCCGCTCGGGATCTCGGCCTGGAGCCGGTCGAGGTACTCTAGGCGGCCGGTCGCGAGGAAATCCGTCAACTTCTCCGCGATCGCCTCCCCGACCCCCGGTATCGCCCGCAGCGCGTCGCGATCGACGTACGCGGAGAGCGGTTCCGCGAGAGTCTCGATCGAACGGGCGGCCCGGCGATACGCTTCGGGTTTGAACTGCTCTCCCTTCAGATCGAGCAGGTCGGCGATCGACCGGAGGAGATCGGCTGCTTCCGTGTTAGAGACCATGGGCCGAGAGGGAGAAGGCGCCTCCTCCTAACGGTCTTCGCTCCGGGGAGGGCCGGGGAGTTCGGCGGTTTCGATCCAGGCGATCCGGTCCACGGGCCGGAATCCCAATCGATCGTAGACGCGTCGCGCCCCGAGGTTCCCCTCTCGGACATAGAGGGCGGTAGGGGCTCCCGCGCGCCGCGCCGCCTCCATCCCAAAGGCGGTCAGGGCCGCCCCCAACCCCTGACGGCGGGCTCCCTCCTCGACGAAGATCCCGTTGAGAAGCCACACCTCGGGGAGCCGTACCGACGCGAAGGCGACTCCGATCGGCCGGGACCCCTCCCAAGCGGCCCATGCAAAGCGCCGGTCCGGGTCGAACGCGAGCTGGGCGTAGCTCCGAACGAACGGATCGGCGTGGCGGGAGGCCCACTCCCGGATCCGCAGGACCTCATCGGGTCCCACAACGTGGATCCGATCGTCTCCGCTGTGCGGGACCTCGCCGGCCGGCCGCGCGATCAGGCGATCGATGAACGACCAGCGAACCGGGCCGCGGGCGGCCTCCACGATCGCCACGCAGCCGTCGGGTCCTCCGACGATCAGCGGACGAGGAGGGAGATGATCCGCCAGGGCCCGAGTGACCTTCGGATCCCCCACCCAATGGGCGACCGGACGGGCCGGGTCCCCGAGCCATACGAGCAGGTATCCGATCGGCGAGCGCTCCGGTCCGCAGGAGAAGATCCGGACGCGATCCGGCTCCCAGACGACATCCCACGCCGCGAAGGCGTGCATCATCGGCTCCCGCCGGACCGCGCGCGAGAGCCAGTCCCGATCGATGCCGGCACGGACCGTCGGCTCGTCCGTCATCGAGATCCTCCTAGGAGAGCGCTCCCTCGAAGAGGTTTGCGCCGTCGCGTGCCGTCGAGCGCAACCGTAAACGCGGCTCCCGGCCTTGCGACCCCGTGGCACGAGCGCATGCGCCCAGCCCGGAGCTCGGAGCCCATCTCACGACGCTCTACGACCGGTTCCCGTTCCAGCGCTCGTTCCGCGCCGATCCGATCGCCCAGATCCGGTCGTACTGCACGGACCGCCGCCATGCGGAGGTTGCTGCCCTCTACGGCGCCACGCTCGCGGTCGGCAACACGACGGCGATCCGCGGATCGATCCGCCATCTGGTCGAGCTCGCCGGCGGGGATCTCGTGCGCGTCGTCCGCGACCGCGGCCGACCGGATCCGTGGCGAGGATTCCGTCACCGGTGGATTCGGGGGGACCAGATGACGTACCTCGCCCGGCGACTGCACGCGATCTACGACTCCTACGCGTCGCTCGAGGAGGTCTTCCTCGAAGGCATGGAGAATGGAGGTTTTGCGAGCGGGATCGACTCCCTCGCCCGCGCCGCGCGGGGTCCAAACGGCGGTCGGGATGCTCCGAGAGGCTACCGCGCCCTCTTCCCGAGCCCCCTCGACCCGCAGCACAGCCCGGCCAAGCGGATGACCCTCTACGTGCGCTGGATGGTGCGAAACCGGTTCCCGGACGTCGGTATCTGGAACCGGATACCGATGGGCGAGCTGCGGATACCTCTGGATCAGCACGTCTTCTGGATTGCTTACCACTTGGGCCTCACCCAACGGCGGACGCGGAGCTGGGCCACCGTCGAGGAAGTGACGGCCGCTCTGCGGCGGATCGATCCGGTCGATCCCGTTCGGTTCGACTTCGTCCTGTGCCACACCGGTATCAGCGGGGATTGCCCGAAGCGACGGGACATCGACGTCTGCGGGCCATGCGCCGTCCGGCCGGACTGCCGGATGTGGCGTCCCGTCCCGGGGGCATCGTGAGCCCGCCGATCTTTCCGCCGGACGATCCCCTGCGCCCTCGCCTCGTGGCGGAGGAGGCGCGGATCGCCTGGCGACCAGCGCCCGCGTCCCCGATCGGCGTGCGCGCGCGGATCGCGCGCCTGCACGACGAGGAGGCGCGGATCGAGCGCCGTCCGAAGGGACGGGGCGCCTACTCGATCGTCGCGGACTCCGGGCCGGTCGGCGCGCTGGTGCTCCTCCTGGAAATCGACCGGGCCGACCGCCTCCCTTCCCTCTCCTCCCTCGGGGCCGGCGAGGACGACCGGTTTCCGCAGGGGGCGCTGGTCGCGACATGGCCGGCCCGCCGGACCGCGACCGCGCCGATCGGAATCCCGGACCTGATCGCGCTCGCGCGCTACGCCCTCCGCTGATCCTCCTCTCCGGCGCGCCGGCGGGATAGAGGGGAACCGTTATCCCGTGGCAAACTCCCCGTCGGCCCCGTGGGGCGTTCTCCGTGAGCGCCATCGCGAACACGACCGTCCGGACAGCCGCGGGAGGGCAGGCCTACCATCCGCGCTCCGCGCGCAACATGCTGGTCATCCTCGCCGGGATGGCGCTGATGGTCACCTACGTGGAGACGATGGTGCTCCCGGCGTTCAACAACTTCGTCACGTTCTTCGACTACCCGCCCGACTCGACGGTCGTCTGGATCCTGTCCGCCTATCTTCTGGTCGGGGTCGTCGCGACGCCGGTCTTTGGAAAGCTCGGGGACATCTACGGCAAGAAGCGGATGCTCCTGGTCGCGATGGGCGTCTACGCCGTCGCCGTGTCGATCGCCGGCTTCACCCCCGACATCGGGGCGGCGCTCGGCGTGAGCGTGCGCGACCAGATCTACCTGCTGATCGCGGCCCGCGCGATCCAGGGGATCGGGATGGGGATGTTTCCGCTCGCCTTCGCGATGATCCCCGAGTTCTTCCCGCCGAGCGAGGTCGGACGCGCCCAGGGGATCATCAGCGCGATGTTCGCGGCCGGGGCGTGCGTCGGCCTCGTCTTGGGCGGCTGGATCGCCCAGGACTACGGCTGGCAGCTCACCTACCACACCGTGATCCCGTTCGCGGTCGCGCTCCCCATCCTCGCGGCGTACATCCTGCGGGAGTCGCCGACCAAGACCGGCGAATCGCTCGACCTCCCGGGGATCGCCTCGCTGGGCCTCGGCCTCGCGATGCTGATGCTCGGGATCACCGAGTCGAGCTACTGGCCGTTCTTCAGCCTGACCGGCGGGACGATCGGATCCGTCACGTGGGGGGTCCCCGAGTTCCTGATCCTCGCCGCGGTCCTCTTCGCGTTTTTCGCATGGTGGGAGCTGCGGGCCCGCTTCCCGGTGGTCCGACTGAAGTCGTTGAAGGCACGGAACATCCTCGTCAGCAACATCAACGGGGTCGTCGCCGGGCTCATGTTGTTCCTCGTGTTCACGGGGCTCGTCATCCTCATCGAGCTCCCCTACACGCTCCACGTGAGCCTTACGGGGTTCGGCCAGTCGGAGCTGTGGATGGGGATCCTCGCGCTCCCGTCGGCGGGAGCGATGCTCGCCTTCGGCATGCCGCTCGGTCGCGCGACGTCGAAGTACGGCCCCAAGCCGATCATGATCCTCGGGTTCGGTCTCAGCGCCCTCGGGGCGCTGCTGCTCACGCAGTACGCGAACCCGGCGTTCCAGCTCGGGCTATTCTCGACGCTGTCCCCCTCCCTGCCTCCGTACAACGTCGCCCAGCCGGTCCCCGGGATCCTGGTCGTCGCCCCGGTGCTGGTGCTCGTGGGGACCGTCGGCATCCTGATCGCGATGTCGAACGTGATCGTGCTCAGCGTCGGGCCCGCCGAGCTCGGGGTCCAGACCGGGATGAACCAGACGTTCCGGAACCTCGGCAGCGCGATCGGGCCCGTGCTGGTCAGCTCGATCATCGCCTCGTACGTCGCCCGCTACGTCACCTACCCGCCTCCCATCGGCCGCCAGCCCGTCTACACCGTCGCGGCGTTCCAGTGGGTCTTCATCGTCCTGGCCGCGACCGCTCTCTTCGGGCTCGTGCTGAGCCTCTTCCTGCGCAACTACAAGTTCGCCACGGACGGCACGCGCAGCGACGCGCCCGCCGCGAGCGGCGCCGCGCCCGGACCGTACCCCCGGGTCATCCTCCCGGAAGAGACGGAGTCTTCCTAGGAGGACGGGCGCCACGGAGGCGCCGCGGATCCTACGAGCACCCGCTGGTGGCGCCGCACGTCGGGCACGCATAGCACGTGCCCGAGCGAACCATGATGCCGCCGCAGACCGGGCACGTCGGCGAGTCCTCCATGACCCGCCCGCCTCCCTCGCCGGCCGCTGCCGGCTCGAATGCGTCGAGCGGCTTGACCTCGAACTTCACGACGGTGCTCGGGGACGGGGCCACGGAGGCCGTCGCGTGTCCGTTGCCGTTCCCAGTGCCTTCGGCCGGGCCCTCGAGGCCGATCGCGCGACGGTCGGCCTCGGTGAGGAACTCGAGCGACAGCCACCGCGCGACGTAGTCGGGGATCGACTGCGCGAAGCGGATCTTCCGGTTGTTGGTCGCGCCGGCCGGTTCGAACCGCATGTGCGCGAGCTTTCGGACGAGGTCCTTGAGCGGCACTCCGTGCTGGAGCGCCATCGACATCGAGATCCCGAGCGAGTCCATGAGACCGTTGACGGTCGACCCTTCTTTCGTCACGCGGAAGAAG
>JAJYUO010000061.1 GCA_021792485.1 Thermoplasmata archaeon | reverse complement strand
GGCCAGCAGCGCTTCGCGCCGCTCAACTCCTGGCCGGACAACATCCTCCTCGATCGGGCGCGCCGGTTGCTCTGGCCGATCAAACAGAAGTACGGTCGCCAGATCTCCTGGGCGGACCTGATCGTTCTGTCGGGAAACGTCGCGCTGGAGTCGATGGGATTCAAGACCTTCGGATTCGGCGGGGGCCGCCCGGACGTCTGGGAGCCAGATGAATCGGTCTACTGGGGCAAGGAAGCGACGTGGCTCGGCGACCAGCGCTACACCGGCGACCGGGATCTGGAAAACCCACTTGCCGCCGTGCAGATGGGTCTCATCTACGTGAACCCCGAGGGCCCCAACGGTACGCCGGACCCGGTCGCGGCCGCCCGGGACATCCGCGAGACGTTCAAGCGCATGGCGATGAACGACGAGGAGACCGTCGCGCTGATCGCCGGGGGCCACTCCTTCGGCAAGACCCACGGCGCCGGGGACCCAAAGTTCGTCGGTCCGGAGCCGGAGGCCGCCCCGATCGAGCAGATGGGGATCGGCTGGAAGAGCTCGTTCGGCACGGGAAAGGGCAAGGACGCGATCGGCGGTGGCCCGGAGGTCACCTGGACCACCACGCCCACTCGTTGGAGCAACAACTTCCTCGAAAACCTATTCGGGTACGAGTGGGAGCTGACGAAGAGTCCGGCCGGTGCGTACCAGTTCCAAGCCAAGGGGGACGTCGCGACGGTCCCCGATGCCTTCGATCCCGCGAAGTTCCACAAGCCCACGATGCTGGTGACGGACCTCGCGCTGCGCTTCGATCCGGTCTACGAGAAGATCGCCCGGCGCTACTACGAGCACCCGGAGGAGTTCGCGGACGCCTTTGCCCGCGCGTGGTTCAAGCTGACGCACCGGGACATGGGGCCGCGCACGCGCTACCTCGGGCCCGAGGTACCGGCGGAGGATCTCATCTGGCAAGACCCGGTCCCCGCGGTCGATCACGAGTTGATCGACGCGCGGGACATCGAGGACCTGAAGGCCCGGATCTTGGCCTCCGGCCTCTCGATCTCCCAGCTCGTCTACACCGCCTGGTCGTCGGCGGCGACATTCCGCGGTTCGGACAAGCGCGGTGGAGCGAACGGCGCCCGCATCCGACTCGCGCCGCAGAAGGACTGGGAGGTCAACCAACCCGCTCAGCTCGCGAAGGTCCTGGCGATCCTCGAAGGGATCCAGACGGCGTTCGACACCGCCCGGTCGGACCGAACGAGGGTGTCGTTGGCGGACCTGATCGTTCTCGGGGGATGCGCGGCCGTGGAGCAGGCCGCGAGGAGCGCCGGGCACCCGGTGACCGTCCCGTTCGCGCCCGGCCGCACCGACGCGTCCCAGGAGCAGACGGACGTGGAGTCGTTCGGCTATCTCGAGCCGGTGGCCGACGGGTTCCGCAACTATCTCAAGACCCGATTTACCGTGCCGGCCGAGGAGCTCCTGATCGACAAGGCGCAGCTGCTGACGCTGACCGCCCCGGAGATGACAGTGCTCATCGGAGGCATGCGGGTCCTCAACGCGAACTTCGGCGGTTCGCGCCACGGCGTTTTCACGCAGCGGCCCGAGACGCTGACCAACGACTTCTTCGTGAACCTCCTGGACATGCGCACCGAGTGGACCGCGACATCGGATGAGAACGTCTTCGAAGGACACGATCGGAAGACGGGGGCGCCTCGCTGGACCGGTACCCGCGTCGACCTCATCTTCGGGGCGAACTCCGAGCTGCGGGCGATCGCCGAGGTGTACGGGGCGGCCGATGCGCAGGGAAAGTTCGTGGCCGACTTCGCGAAGGCGTGGGGAAAGGTGGCGAACGCGGATCGGTTCGATCTGCGGCGACCCGGCGTGCCCCCGCCCCGTCCCGCAAGGGCCTCCGCGCGGAGCCGACGAAAGCGCTCTGCGTGAGCGCCCGCGAACCCGATCCGCCCGGGCCGCGGGCCGGTCCGCCCGGCCCCCGCGGAAGATCGGGTTCGGGCCGTCCCGCCGTCGGCGGCCGGCGTCAGCACCTCTTAAAGGACGGAACCTCTGCCCTCGCCCGCGCCAAGGTGGCAGAATGGTTAATGCGACGGACTGCAGATCCGTTTCCTGGGGGTTCGATTCCCTCCCTTGGCTTCCAAACGCCAAGGACGGGCCCGAGTAGAGCGCCTTCGGCCGTGCGGGTCGAACGTTACAATCCGAGGGCCGGTTAGGCCTTCGACCCCCTCTCGGGAGGCCGAACAATGAGCACGGAGCCGTGGGCATGATGAAGGATCGCTTCGCTGACGCTGCCCAGGAAGAGGCGCCGCGTCGCGGAGATCCCACGGGCCCCCAGGACGATCAGGTCCGGGTGCCGGTCTTCGAAGAACGAAAGGAGCTGGTCGACGACCGGCCCCTCCAATAGCTCGGTCCGGACCGACACGACACCGGTGGCCCGGGCGTGCGCTTCGGCCCGGCTCAGAACCTCGGTGAGGAACCGTCGCTCCTCGGGCCGGACCACGTACCGCTGCTGCGGGTCCATGCCGTACGTCTCCCGCTTCGGGACGACCGCGACGATCGACAGGGGAATCCCCGACGCCTTCGCGATGTCTACGGCTTGCTCGAGGGCACGTTGGCCCCCTTCCGAGCCGTCTATGGCCACGGCGAGCGATCGCAGCGGCATGACCATCTATGGAATACTGGGAACTATAGGCGTTAAGTCAATTTGGGACGACCGCGCCCGCAGGGCAACGCGCTCGGGGAGAGCCAATCGGCCCGACCGCAGCCGATCGCTCGAGGCAGAGCCGTCAAGCGGCATTCACCCCGGACTCTTTCCCCGACGGTACCTCGCCGTTCCGTCGGGCGGAGCCGGCGATGAGCCATACCGAGCACGGCGGTTCGGAGCACGGTCCGGTGCTCAGCACATTCTCCCTGCTCCTCGCCCTCGGCATCCTCTGGGGGATCACCTTCCCGATGGTACGCATGGGCGTCGCCTTCGGCACCAGCCCGTTCCTGCTGGTCGCGTTGGACTTTGGGCTGGCCGCCGGCCTGATGCTCGGAATCGCGTTGGCGACCGGCCGTCAGTCGGAGACCTGGCCGTCCGTTCGGTACCTCGGGGGGTCCGCGCTCCTCGGTGCCTTATTGATCGGCGGCAACAACCTCCTGCTGTTCTGGGGGGTCCGGTTCACCACCGGCGGAGTCGCGGCCGTCGTCTACGCCACGGTGCCGCTGCTCGCGGTCGTGGCGGGGCTCGCCCTAGGCGGTCGATCGCATATCTCCGGGATGGCCTTGCTCGCGCTCTCGCTCGGGCTGATCGGAGTTCTGGTCCTCGAGTTCACGGTACCGGGTGGGGGGCTTCTTACGAACGACTGGACGATCCCCGCGCTCATCGGAGGGGCCGGCGCCCAGGCCGTGGGAACGGTCTTGGTGGTCCGGTACCGCCCGACGGGAGAGACCCGGCTCGGCCTCGCCACTCAGTTCGGTGGCGCGAGCATCGTCGGTGCCAGTGCGCTCCTCCTCTTCCCCGGCGCGCTCCGCCTCTCCCCGACCCCGGCGCTTCTCGGCTCGATCCTGTTCGTGAGCCTCGTGAGCGGAGCGGCGGGTTACACCGTCTTCTTCGAGCTGACCCGGCGCAGCGGCGCCGTCAGCACGAGTCTCGTCATGTACCTCACCCCGATCGTGGGCCTCCTCTTCGGTGCGTTCGTCCTCTCCGAGACGGTTGGCCCGACCGAGATTGCGGGCCTCGCGATCATCCTCGCCGCCCTTGCTCTCTACGAGTTCTCCCTGCGCGGCCATCGCACGCCGGCCGATCCGAAGCTCCCGCCCTCCGTGCCCGAGAGCCCGTCCTCCGGTCCGGTGGGTCGGCGGCCGGTCTAGGTCGTGCGGGACCCGACCTCCGGCACTTCGGGAGACCCCCCGGGGGCCTGCTGCGCAGCGTGACGGGTGTCTCGTCCCGACGTCGTTCGAGGGCGACGCCTCGTCACGCCGACTCTACGACCGCAGCGCCGCCCACGGAGGCCGCACCGGCCTCGACCGCGCGGAGGTTCAGGGGGATGAGGGCCTCCTTGCGGCCGGTCAGGAAGTGTCGGAAGACCTCGCTCGCCTCTTCCGGGAGGCGCTCGGGCGCCTCGCGGGTCGTCGCCAGCGCGGCGCCGAGCATCACGCTGTTCGCGGCGATCGACGTGTCGGTTCCCTTCGCGGGGGCGAACGCCCCCAGACCCGCGGCGATATCGACCGCCGGGACCTCCACGACCTCCACATCCGCCCGCCGCCGGGCGTCCTTCACGAGCGAGCTGTTGACGAGCAGGGTGCCGCCCGGCTTGAGGAGCGGCAGATAATCCATCGAGGGGATGTTCATCACGATGAGAAGGTCTGGCGACTCGACGATCGGGGAGTCGATCGGCTCGTCGGAGACGACGACGTAGCACTTGACCTTCCCGCCGCGTGTCTCGGGCCCGTAGGAGGGCGTGTACGCCACGTGCCGGCCGCGAAGGACGTGGAAATATGCGAGCCAGTTGGCGAGTTCGAGGACCCCTTGGCCCCCGTGACCGGCGACGATCACTTCGCGCTTCACGGGCTCTCCATCCGGAAGCGATCGCGGAGCACTCCCGCGGGGAAGAGGGGAGCGAGAACCTCGGCCGCGTACCGCTTCGAGTCCAGCACCGACATCTTCCAGTTCACATTGCAGGTGCTCACGAACTCCACGAACGCGAACCCGCCGCGCTCCTGGACCTCAAAGGCGTGCCGGACCGCTCGCGCCCCTTCCAGGGCCCCGCGGGCGTTATAGAACTCCGGAGAAGCGGTCGGCATCACGGGCAAGAAGACTCGCCGGACGTAGGCGGGGCGCTCGAACGAGGCGACGAGCTTCGAGGCGTCGATCGGGGGTCCGCTCAGGGCAAGGTCGCGTCCGCGGGGCGAGGTCGTCGTCACCATCCCGACCGGCGTGGTCGGGGCCATCTGACCTCCCGTCATTCCGTAGATGGCGTTGTTGACGAGAAAGATCGTGATCGGGTCCCCGCGGTTCGCGGCGTTCAGCAGTTCGAGCAAGCCGATCGAGGCAGCATCGCCGTCGCCCTGGATCGAAAATACGAGGAGGTCCGGCCGCGCGCGCTTGATCCCCGTCATCACCGCCGGGGCGCGTCCGTGCGGAGCCTCCACCGCGTCGACGTTCAGGTAATCCGGGGCTAGGACGCTGCATCCGACGCTGTTGACGAGCACCGCCCGCTCGCGCGCTCCCAGGGCCTCGAGGGCGCTGGCGATCAGATGGGTGAGCGTGCCATGCTCGCAGCCAGCGCAGTAGTGGGTCGGCTTGCTCGTGAGCGTGGGAAGTGGCCCCAGCGTGGTCTCGTACAGAGCTCCCGCGGTCCCGCTCATCCGAGCATCGCCTCCGCCGCACGAACGAGCTCGTCCGTCCCGGGGATCAACCCCCCCAGCTGTCCGAGCGAGTTCACCCGGGCCCGTCCGTTCACGGCCAGCCGAACGTCTTCGACCATCTGGCCCGCATTGAGCTCTACCACGAGGAAATTCTGGACCCCTCGATCGAGGAGTCGTTCGATCCCGTCGTGGGGGAAGGGGGCTAGGGTGATCGGCCGGAAGAGGCCGACCGGCGCGGACTTCGCGCGGAGGGATCGGACGGCCCGACGGGCGAGACGGGCGCAAATGCCGTACGCCACGATCACCACGCGGGCATCGTCGGACTCTACCTCATCGAAGCGCTGCTCGTGGCGGGCGATCTGATCGTACTTGGCGTGGAGGGCGTGGGAAGCGGCGTTCTGATCGCTCAGCTCGAGGTGCATCGACGCGAGGACATGACGGCGCTCTCCGCGCGCGCCGGTCGCGGCCCAGGAGGAAGTGTCAAACGAGGAGGACGACACCTCGGGGAACGTGAGATCCTCCTTGAGCTGGCCGAGGAACGCATCGGCCAGCAGGATTACCGGGGTCCGGTACCGGAACGCGAGCGAGAAACCCAGGGAAGGGAATGCGGCCATCTCCGGAACCGAGTCGGGAGCGAGAACGATGGGGCGATACCCGCCGTGCCCTCCTCCCCTCGTCGCCTGGAAGTAATCCGACTGCTCCGGCCCTAGGTTGCCGAGACCCGGGCCGGAACGGTTCACGTTCACGACGAGGATTGGCAGTTCCATACCGGCCGCATAGGAGATTCCCTCCTGCTTCAGGCTGAAGCCGGGGCCGGAGGTCGCGGTCATCGTCTTCGCCCCGGTCGCGGCGGAGCCATTCACCATGTTGATCGCTTCGACTTCGCTCGCCGCCTGCAGAAAGCTGCGAAACTCCGGGAAGTTCCCTTGACCGAACTCCGCGGCCAGCGTCTCGGGGATCTCGCTGGACGGCGTGATGGGGTAGCCGTAGAAGGCGTTGAGACCGGCGTGCAACGCGCCGTAGGCGAGCGCCTCGTTGCCCTTGAGAAACTCTCGCTCCGCGCTCATACGCGCCGCTTCGCCACCTCCGTGATCGCGTAATCCGGGCAGACCCAATAGCAGAGGCCGCAGGCGGTGCACTCTCCCCGGTCGCCACGGTAGTGAAACTCGGCCGGGTGGTAGCCGTTCCGATTGTACCCCGTGGAAAGCCGGAGATTCCGGTGAGGGCAGGCCACGACGCACAGGTCGCAACCCTTGCATCGCTCCGCGTCGATCCGAACGACGGCGCGGTCCAACGCGACGGTCTGGCCGGGCATCATGCTATGTCCTGGGAGGTCCCGGCCTGATAAGCGCCGGGTCAACCGTCTTTCACGAACGGCCTCCGTCGGTCAGACCGGTTTGACCTGCCCTTTTAGACCCGACGCAGGGTCGAGCGACCATGGTGGAGGTCCGTCCTCTCAAGAGTATCTGGATGAACGGCCGGTTGGTGCCGTGGGGGCAGGCGAACGTCCATGTCCTGACCCACGGTCTGCACTACGGCTACGCGATCTTCGAGGGGATACGGTCGAACGGAACGGATAGCGGGCCGGCGATCTTTCGCCTGCGCGAGCACATCGATCGATTCGTCAACAGCGCGAAGATCTACCGCATGGCGCTCCCATTCTCGCCCGAGGAGCTGGAACGAGGCTGCCTCGACCTCGTGGCGGAGAACGGAGTCCCGGATGTCTACATCCGGCCGATCGCCTTCTCCCGAGCCGGGGAGATGGGGCTGGACCCGACGAAGTGCAAGGTCGACGTCGCCATCGCCGCCTGGGTCTGGGGCGCCTACCTGGGGGAGGAGAACGAGACCCGGGGCGTCCGGGCCATGGTATCGAGCTGGACGAGAATCGACTC
>JAJYUO010000060.1 GCA_021792485.1 Thermoplasmata archaeon | reverse complement strand
TCGGTGCGCTCACCAAGAAGGCGAAGGTGAACAGGGCCCAGACGATCGAGAACCACATCAGGGAGACCATGGCGGTAGGATCGACGGCCGCGTATCCGGTCACATACGATACGTAGGCCAGCCAGAACGCACCGTACCCAACGAACGCCGTTCCTGCGAAGATCTCTCCCTTGCGCAGGGCGATGATACCTGCGATCAGTTGGGCAAGACCCCCAAAGGCAAGAGCCATCGATAGCACGTTATCCCCGGAGGAGATCCAATACCCCGTGTATCCGGTGTTGGCAATCCCCGCCAACATGGTCGTCAGGCCGAACCCCATCAGACCGAGCACGGCTGGGTTAGCCCAATCCGCGCTCGGTGCCACTGGGGGCTTGTAGTAGTCCTGCGGTACTGCCGCAGGATTGCTGCTCGCCGCCATGGTGCGCGAGAGCATGGTACTGAGATAAAAACCCTTCGACCGGCGGACCCGGGACCGGCGGGGGCCGTTCGTCGCGTTTTCTCCCCGGTACCGGGCTCCGAAACATTATGGCCCGTCGAACCTCCGCACGGGAGATGCAGGATCGGGCCGAGCTGGAACGGATCGTCTTGAACCAGACCCGGGTGGTCCTGACGCGCGACCTCTCCGTGATGAACCCGAACTTGGTTCCGGGAGCCCAGGGCCTCGTGGTCGGCAAGATCGCGAACTACACGCTCAAGGTAGCCTTTCCCCGAGTGACGGTCGGGATCAACTGGCAGGACTGCGAGATCGTCGAGGGGAAGACCGGCATGCCGACCGACGCGGAGCAGCCGAAGGCGATTCCCAAGCCCCGCGGAATGGGGGACGAGTGAGCGGGACGGTGGCGCAATCTCGGTCGGCGGGGGTCCGGTTCCGCGACCGGATCGGGACTCCGGGAACGCGCGGAGCGGCGCGAGTGCTCTTGCTGGGTAGCGGCGAACTGGGGCGGGAGATCGCGATCGAGGCGATCCGACTCGGCGCCGAGGTCGTGGCCGTGGACCGTTACGCGGGCGCGCCGGCAATGGCCGTCGCCCACCGGTCCCATGTCGTTTCCATGACCGATCGTGCCGCGCTGCGAGCCCTCATCGAACGGGAGGCGCCGGAGGTGATCGTCCCGGAGATCGAGCAGATCGCGACCTCGGAACTGGTCGCGCTCGAGGCGGAGGGATGGACGGTGATCCCGCGCGCCGAATCGACGCGCGCCACGATGGACCGCGAGCGGATTCGCCGGATGGCGGCCGACCGGGCGAAGGTGCGGACCAGTGCGTTCCGCTTCGCCGAGTCGGAAGACGACGCACGGCGGGCCGCCCGCGATCTCGGGTTCCCCTGCGTCTTCAAGGCGATGATGTCGAGCTCGGGGCACGGGATGACGATCGTCCGCTCGGAGGCGGATATCACCGCGGCGTATCGGGAGGCCAGCGAGCACGGGAGAGTTCCCAACCCCCGTATCATGATCGAAGAGTTCATCGACTTCGACCGGGAGGTCACGATGCTCACGTTGCGCCACTACGATCCGTCGGGCGCGATCACCACGACGGTGATGGACCCGATCGCCCATGTCCGGCCCGGCACCCTCTACCACGAGAGCTGGCAGCCCGAGCGGTTTGCCGACCCGATCGAGGAGTCGCTTCGCCGGACCGCGACCGCCGTGACCGACGAGCTCGGCGGCGTCGGGATCTTTGGCGTCGAGTGCTTCGTCGCCCGGGACCGCGTGTACTTCTCCGAGGTCTCGCCGCGGCCCCACGACACCGGCCTCGTGACGCTCGGGAGCCAGTGGAACAGCGAGTTCGCGCTCCACGCGCGGGCGATACTCGGTCTCCCCTACGTCGGCCCGGAGCCGACGACTCCCGCGGCAGCCCGAGTCATCCTGGGTTCGGAGGCCGGCTGGGCACCGACCCTCGGCGGACTCTCCCGCGCCCTCGCCCCGCCCGGCGTTCGACTCTTCTTCTTCGGCAAGCCCGAGACCTACGCGGGCCGACGGCTGGGGGTCGCGGTCGCTCGCGCCCCGTCGATCGAACTCGCTCGACATCTCGCGGATGAGGCGGCTCGAATCGTGGAAGCCGAGATCCGAGCGACGTATCCGGCCTCGTCGCCGGGCGCCCACGTCTAGGCCGGCCGACGCCCGGGTCCCTCCGGTCCCGCGCGATCGAATGCCGCCAGCAGCGCGGCGGCCTTCGGCCAGCGTTCCGGGGCCCGGCCCAGCCCTTCTTCGAGGGCGAGCAATCGCTGCCACGCCGTCGCATCCGATCGCAGCGCCTCGAGCCGCTCCGGCTCGAAGCCGAGCGCCGGGGCAACGGCAACGATTTCACGCGCGGTCCATCCGATCCCCAGGAGCCCACGGATCTCCTCCACGGAGATCCGCCGGAACCGGTCCCGCGCCGGAACGCTCGCGCGCGCGGATCGGAACCCTTCTCTCAGGATCCGCGCCGTGAGCCATCCTCGCGGAGCGTTCAGGGTTCGTCGGACAGCGCCGGGCGGAAGGCGCGAAAGGTAGGCCGACCGCTCCCCGGCGCCGGGAACGATCTCCATCACGAGGCGCGCGCGCGGCATCAGTACCCGCTCGACCTCGCTCACGATCTTGCCGAGGCTCGGGCCCGCGGTGCCCAGGAGGTTGCCCAGGACAACGACCTCCGCGAAGAGACCGGACCGGAACGGAAGATGAAGCGCGTCGGCGCGGACGGGGGCGAACCGATCGAGCGGCGGACCCCGAAGGCCGTTTCTCGCGCGCTTCAGCGCCTCCTGCGAGAGATCGACAAGAACGACCCTTGCGGTCGGGGCCCCGACAAACGGGGCGAACCGGCCCGGGCCGGATCCGAGGTCCATGCTCCAGCCGGCCTCGGTGGCGCGATTGCGTTCGAGGAACCGTACGCGAAGGTCCCGAAAGAGATCGCGGAGCGCGTTGCCCTCATACCGGTCCCACTCTCGCCGGACTCGGTACGGATCGAGGCTCCGGTAGCGCTCCTTGGGCTCCCGCCCGTTCCTGGAAGACGACGGTCGGGTCCCCCCGCCCGGTCGGTGTGCGGGCCGGTCGTCGGAGGCCTTCTTCTCTCGGCGTTCGACGCGAGCGCTTATATACCCACCCCAAATCGAACCTGTGAGGCAACTCATGCCGTATTACGAGTGCCCCAAGTGCGGGGGCGGATACGTGATCGATGTCCCGCCCAGCGCGCACCCGGTGTGCGACCGTGACGGCGCTCGCTTGAAGCGCACCAGCGACGCGTCCTACGAGCGCAACGCCCGCGAAGAGTGAACTTCCCGCCGCGTCCCTCCATGCAGCGGCTGGGCCCCTTGGTCCACCGCGTCGCCCACCGCGGTGCGCTGCTCCTCATCGCGAGTGCGGTCGTCTACCTTGCCGGGCTGGGCACGTCAGCGGCCGCGTTCGCGGGGTTCTCGCCCAGTTCGACGACGCTCGCGGACCTGGGGAACGTTTCCCTCTCGCGGTTCGCCTACGTCTTCGTCGCGACGGGAGCCGTCGCCGGAGTCCTCGGGTTCGTGGGATCGCTGTGGATCCGGAGCTCGCTCCCCACCCGATCGACGCGAACGATCGGACTCCTCGTACTCGAAGCAGCATTCCTGGCCCAGGCCGCCTTCTCGCTCTATCTCCTCGCCGGCCCGGCCGGCCCCTCGACCGCACCCGATGCGTTCGCTCTCGCCTATCTCGGCGCCGCCTCCCTTTCCATGCTGATCCTCGTTCTCGCCATGCTCCGGGACCCCCGGTGGGGAGGGCTCCGACTGTACACGATCATCTCGGGATTCGCGAGCCTCGGCGGGATAATCGTGGCCGCTCGGGGCGGAGTCGGTGCCCTGTCGACCGGAGGGGCCGACTGGATCGCCATCGCGCCTTGGTTGGCATGGCTCATCGTCGCGGGCGTTCATCTCGCGCGCTTTCGCGTGTACGCCCCTGCGATCTCGGCTCCCCCGATCTGAACGGTACCTGGCATCGGGAGAGTTCCGGACTGGGGAGGGAACCGCCGACCGAGACTTCCCGAGGAATCCGCCCCGCACTCCGCGAGATGTCGGAGAACCCTCCGAGGAACTCGCGGCCCGGAGAACCGGGCACGGCCGTGGGCACCGAATTCCGCCTAGGGTTGCCGCCCCCTCCGGAATCGTCCGGGGTGCCCGAGGCGCTTCGGTTCGGCGGCGAAGGATGCCCTTGAGAGATCGGTCCGTGCCGCCGGCCCGCCCAAGAGTTCGACATCCCGCCGTGCCTTCTCCCGGGTTTCCGGATAGGTTCTTAGGGGTCGGAATCATGGAACGGTCCGCGACATGTGGACGCTTCGAAGCCGCGCGCCGATGCGGATCAGCTTCGCCGGCGGCGGGACGGACGTATCCCCGTTCCCCGAGCAGGCCGGAGGCGCCGTCCTGAATTGCACGATCGACAAGTATGCCTACGCGACGCTTCGCGTCAGCCCCGACCGCAAGGGAATCGTGGGGGTGACGAGCGTCGATTACGACGTTTCGGCCCGGTATGCCGACCCGTCCGAGCTCGCCTACGACGGCAAGCTCGACATCGTGAAGGCCGCGCTCAAAATCCTCCGACCGGTCCAGGGAAGCCGACCGGAGGGGACCGATTCGATCGATTTCTACCTCCACTCCGACGCCCCGCCCGGCACCGGCCTCGGGAGCTCGTCGGCGATGTGCGTCGCCCTGGTCGGCGCCTTCGCGCACTATCTCAAGGAACCGTGGACCCCGTACGACATCGCGGAGCTCGCCTACCGCATCGAGCGGGAGGAGCTCGGGATGCGGGGCGGCCGCCAGGACCAGTACTCGGCGACGTTCGGAGGCTTCAATTTCATCGAATTCTCCGCGGGCCGGACGGTCGTGGCTCCCCTCAAGATCCCCCGTGACGTCCGGAACGAACTCGCCTACCGCCTCCTCCTCTGCTATACCGGCACCCGCCGCTACTCCGGCGGGATCATCGAACGGCAGCAGGCCGGCGTCACCGAGGGCCGGACCGAGACGCTGGAGGCACTCGAGGGAACCAAGCAACTCGCGATCGACATGAAGAACGAATTGTTGCGCGGGAACATCGACGAGATGGGCCGCCTTCTGGACGAGGGGTGGCAATTGAAGAAGCGGTTCACCGAAGGGATCACGAACCCGCACATCGACGCCCTCTACGCGGAGGCGCGCGAGGCCGGCGCCCTCGGAGGCAAGCTGGTCGGCGCGGGGGGAGGCGGTTACCTGCTCCTCTTCTGCGACTTCGAGCGCCGCAGCGAGGTGATCAAGGCGGTGCAGCGAACCGGCGGGGACGCGGCCGACTTCGCATTCGAGCTCGAGGGCCTCCAGACCTGGTCCGTTCGCCCTCCCGCGGTCTCCGCTCCTTATCCGGTCGCCGGCCGGCCATGAACCGGGCAGGGGCGTCGCAGCCGGCAGTACCGGCACTTCTCCGGCGTGACCGGCGGAATGACCTTCCGTAGGCGCCCGTACTTCCTCCGGGGCATGGCGCGCCGGAGGTCGCGGACCCCTTAATCCTTCGACCGCGATCGGCGCGGGCGCCGGCGCGGCGGCTCGAGGGACGCGGGCTCTCCCACGGACTCGGCCCGGACCCCGCCGATCGACGAGATCCCGTCGATCTTCCGGGTCTCGAAGACCCGGTCGGCGACCGAGCTCAGCTCGAACTCGTGCGAGACGAGGATCACCTGGGGGAGGCCGAGGTCCTCCAGCAGGTCCCCCATCCGCACGACCTGCTCCGGTGAGAAGCCGTCCGTCGGCTCGTCCAGGATGAGCGTGTCGAGGCGGAGGTTTCCGAGGGTCCGGACGACCCTTCCCAGGGCGAGGCGGAAGGCGAGGGCGAGGCTCGTCCGCTCCCCTCCGCTCAGGGCATCCGCCGGCGTCCACGCACCGTTGATGAGCACGACCGGCAGGAACGTCGCGTCGATGCGCGCCTCGAGCAGGGGGTCGTCGATCAGCGTCCGGAAGAACCGCTCCAGGTCGCGCTGAAAGGCGCGCTGGGCTCCGGCGAGGATCCGCTGCTCCATCGTGAGCAGAGCCTCCCGGAACGCTCCCGAGAGCCACGCGGCCTTCCGCTCGAGGTCCGAGATCTCACCAAGCAAGCGGGCCCGTTCGGCGGCGCCTCGCAGCGCCTCGGCGAGACGCTCGCGCACGTGATCGAGGTCCCGCTGGAGCCCGACGACCTCCATCGCGGTCCGCTCGTGTTCGTTCCGCGCGGTCTCTTCAGCGCGCACCCGCCGGTCCAGCTCTTCCCGCTCCCGCGGAAGGGCGGCCGCGCGCTCCCGGAGCTCGGAGATGCGCGCGCTGCGGCTCGCCTTCCGTTCGACGAGGGTCCGGATCTCGGCGGCGGTGCGCGCCCGGTCGTTCTCGCGCTCGCGTCGCTGCGCGAGGGTAGCCCGGTAGGACTCTCGTTCCGTCCGGAGCTTCGCGAGCTGTTCGTCCAGGTCGGCCCGACGGCGCTCGGCCGTGGACCAACGGTCGTGCCAGTCGGTGTCCGCGGTCGAGCTCGCCTCGAGGAGCCGCACCTGGGCGCGCCGGCTCTCCGCGGCGGCCCGAGCCTCGTTTAGGGCCTGCGTGGCGGCGAGAGAACGTTCCTCGGCTCGACGAAGGTGGTTGCGGGCCAACTCCCTCCGTTTCTCCGCCTCCTGGAACCTCTCGGCGAGCCGCTCGTAGCGCTCTCGCGACCGGCGCTCCTCCTCGAGCGTCGCGACCGCGCGCCGGGCCCGCTCGAGTTCGCCCGAGGCGCGCTCTACGCGTCCGGCCGCTTCGAGGCGGTGCGCCTCGAATGCCGGAGGAGAAACGGTCTCGGAGATGGTGCGCGAACTTGGCCGCATCGAGACGGTGATACAGGAGGCCGGGGAGAAGATCCTTGATCTGGGAAAACGCTCCGACCAGATTTCCCAGATCGTGAACATCATCAACGAAATTGCGGAGCAGACCAATCTTCTTGCCCTCAACGCGGCCATCGAGGCGGCCCGGGCGGGGGAGCAGGGTCGGGGCTTCGCCGTCGTGGCGGATGAGGTGAGAAAGTTGGCCGAGCGAACGACACGGTCGACTCGGGAGATTTCCGAAACGATCTCGCAACTTCAGGGGCTGACGGATCAGTCGGTGAAGGTCATGGATCGCGGGTCGAAGGAAATGCGCCTTTTGATCGGAGAGACCCAGAAAACGGCCGACGTCTTCTCCCGGATTGTGGCCTCGGCGTCGGATGTCTCGGGGCGGGTCAACCAGATCGTCGAACGGACGGGAGAACAGACCCGCTCCATCGAGCAGGTGGGGAAGGTGGTCGATCAGACGGCCCATGAAGCCCGGGAAACCGTCGCGAACGTGGCCGAAGCGGTGGAGTCCGGAGAGGGGCTTCAGAAGCAGATGGAAGAGCTCAACGAGTACCTTTCCCGGTTCAAGGTTTAGTCCCACATCGGGAATGCCGACGGACAAGGGACGAAT
>JAJYUO010000059.1 GCA_021792485.1 Thermoplasmata archaeon | reverse complement strand
TCGGAACGTTCTCGATCGTCGCCTACGATCGGTCTCGCGCGGCCTGGGGGATCGCCGTGCAGTCGAAGTTCATCAGCGTCGGATCCGTCGTTCCGTGGGCGCAGGCCAACGTCGGGGCCATCGCGACCCAGGCGTTCGCGAACGTACGGTACGGACCCGAGGGCCTGAAGATGCTCGCCGAGGGCCGTTCCGCGACCGATGTCGTGCGGTCCCTGACCTCGGCGGATCCGGGCCGGGACGAGCGTCAGCTCGGGGTGGTCGACCGAAAGGGGGAGGCGGCAGCGTTCACCGGGTCGAAGTGCATGGAGTGGGCCGGCCACGAGGTCGGCGACGGGTTCGCCTGCCAAGGGAACATCCTGTTCGGCCCCGCCGTGGTCCAGGGAATGGCCCGGACCTACGAGCGCACCCCCGGCGACCTTCCGGAGCGCCTCCTGGCCGCGTTGTCGGCGGGTCAGCGGGAGGGAGGCGATCGGCGGGGAATGCAGTCCGCGGCGCTCCTCATCGTCCGGGAAAAGGGGGGCTACGACGAGGGTAGCGACCGGTGGGTCGACATTCGGGTCGACGATCATCCCGCTCCGATCGAGGAGCTCAAGCGCGTCTTCCGGCTCTACGACCTCACGATGCTGAGCCGGGAGGACCCGGCGACGCTCCTCCCGATCGACGGCGACGTCGCGAAGGCGCTCCAGCACGACCTCGGCGTCCTCGGCTACTACTTGGGACGGCCGAGCGGGACATGGGACGAGCCCAGCCGCGCAGCGCTCCAGAAGTTCGTGAACGAGAACAACTTCGAGAACAAGATGCGCGACGACCGCATGGTATGGCCGTCGATCGTGCGGTACCTTGCGGAGGCGGCTCGCGCCGAGGTGGAGCGGCGGACGAGAACAGCGCCGATCCAGCCGCATGCGCTCGAGCAGGGGCCCGGGGCCGGGGCGGGAGGTACGACATCGGGGAAGAAGCCCCTTCGGTCCAAGTGACGGTCTCCCTTGCGCGCCGGTACGACGACCCTCATGTCGCCGAGCTGGTCGCGGCGGCGATCGGGGCCGACAACCCCGGCCATGTCGAGGTCGGAACGGCGGCCGGATCGATCAAAATCCGGGTCGTCGCTCCGTCTGCGGCGAGCGCTCGTGCGACGCTCGAGGACCTGATGGCCTGCGTTCAGGCAGCCGAGGGAACCGTCGGCGTGGGCCGCGCGCGGCCGGCGTGAGCGGGAGCCGCGGCCGATATCGTCAAGAACCGCCCCGGAGTCCGTACGAGGAATGCCCGCAGAGGACGAGGCGACGACCCGCGACATCCTCCTTCATGCCCGCACGATCGCCGTGGTGGGCCTCTCCGAAAAGCCCGAGCGACCCTCCAACGAGGTCGCGCGATACCTTCAGACGCAGGGGTACCGGATCCTTCCGGTCAATCCGATGGAGCCGGAGATCCTCGGCGAACGGTCGTATCCTTCCGTGAGCGCGGTCCCGTCGGACGTCGCGATCGATATCGTCGACATCTTTCGGAAGAGCGACCAGGTCGCGCCGATCGTCGATGAGGCGCTTGCGCGCAAGGTGCCGGTGGTCTGGATGCAGCTGGGCGTGGAGAGCGCCGAAGCGGCGGCGAAGGCCCGCGGCGCCGGAGCGCACGTCTACGAGAACGCCTGCATCATGGTCGCCCACCGCCGGCTGAGGATCCCCGCCCGGAGCCGCGGGCGCTGACGGAGGACGGGATGGCCGCGTCCGCTCCTCGTCCCCCGGCCCCCGCCCCGACACCTTCGGTCCCCCGGAGCGGAGCCTTTCGGGAGACCGGCACGGTCCGGCACGCGAGCATCCACGCCCAACGCTACCGTCTAAAGGGCACCGGCAAAGTCACCGGAGAGGTCGACGTAGACGAAGCCGCCTTCGACGGGATCGTCACCATCACGGGCCCTCTGAATGCGAACCGGCTGGATGTCCGCGGGACGTTCGAGGTCGGCGGCGACGTCGGTGTGAGCGGGGCCATGGCCCTCCGCGGAACCGGACGCTTCCTCGGCGCATTGAGGGCGGGCGAGCTCAGCACCGACGGGCTCGTGCGGATCGCGAAGGGCCTTCAGGTCGTGCGGACCCTCTCGGCCCGGGGTGCGCTCGAGGTCGGGGGGGATCTGGAGTCGGCGTTCTTCGGCATGGAGGGAAGGGTTGCGATCGCCGGAGTCGTCCGCGCGAAGGAGGTCGACGGGATCTTCGAGTCGGAATCGGCCATTCGCGAGATCGAAGCGGTCAAGGTCTCCCTCCGTCCGCGCCAGCTTATCCGGCTCCCGGTCGAAGTGCCCGTGCTGAGCCCGAACGCGCTCCTGAAGGTCGACCGCATCGAGGCGGAGGCGGTCCAGATCGAAGGAGTCGAAGTCGGCTACATCCGGGCGGAGTCGATCGTGCTCGGACGGCACTGCCACGTCACTCGGCTCGACGGGACGCTCGTGAAGAAGGACCCCACGAGCCACGTCGGCTACGAGTCGCGTACGGCTCCGCCGCGCGGGCTCTCTCGCTAGGGTCCGCGCCGCTTTATCCGTAGACGCACGTGACGGGCGCCATGCCGGCCGATGCGGAGGCTGCGAGCGGCAGCCCGACCCTGGCGGATCTCGAGTCGAGGGTCGCCCAGTACTGGGACCGGACCGGGGTCGTCGCGCGCGCGCTGGTGGGCGCCGGCTCGGGTCCGATCTTCCGGTTCACGGAGGGCCCGCCGACAGCGAACGGTCGGCCCCACACCGGCCACATGCTCCCCGGGACCCTGAAGGACGTGCAGCTTCGCTATCGGAGGATGCGGGGCTACCGCATCGTCACTCCCATGGCCGGATGGGACTGCCATGGGCTCGGCGTCGAAATCGAGGTCGAGAAAAAGCTCGGGGTTCGGACCCGGCACGACATCGAGGCGTACGGGATCGATCGGTTCTGCGCCGAGTGCCGGGCGAGCACGCTTGCAGTTGCGGCGGCGTGGCAGGAGATGTACCGTCGGCTCGGCTACTGGCTCGATTATGAGCACGCCTATCAGACGATGGCGTCGCCGTACATCGAGAGCGTATGGTGGTCCCTCAAGACCCTGTTCGACGGGGGCCTCGTCGAGAAGGGTCACTACGTGCTCCCCTACTGCCCGCGATGCGAGACGACCCTCAGTTCGCACGAGGTCGCTCAAGGGTACAAGGAGACCGTGGATCCGTCGGTCACGGTGCGGTTCCCGCTGCGCGTCTCGGGCGGAACGCCGCGCGATCTCCTCGTGTGGACGACGACCCCGTGGACGCTCACCTCGAACATGTTCGTGGTCGCGCGGGCCGATCTCGTCTACGTGGTCGTCCGGGAGGACGATGGACGCGAGGTCGTCTTGGCCGAAGACGCGGTCCCGCGCTACTATGCCGAGCCGCCCGAGATCGTCGCGCGACTGACGGGCGAGGAATTGAAGGGCCTCGCCTACGAACCCCCGTTCTCCTTCGTCCCAGATGCCCCGGGCCGCTTCCACATCCTCCTGGACGACATGGTCGACGCAAAGGAAGGGACCGGCTTCGTTCACGGGGCGCCGAGCTTCGGCCCGGACGACTACCGCATCGGCGAGCGGGAGAAGCTGGGGACGTTCGACCCGCTATCGAGCCGGGGCGTCTTCACGTCGGAGGTCCCCCTGGTGGAGCACCGATTCTACAAGTCGGCAGACCCGATCCTGATCGAGGACCTACACCGACGGGGCCGGCTCTACCGGCACACCACGCTCCGCCACACCTACCCGTTCTGCTGGCGGTGCGACACGCCGCTCCTATACCGGGCGATGGACTCCTGGTTCGTCCGCAGCTCCCGGTTTTCTGAGGCGATGGTGCGGAACAACGCGAGCGTGACGTGGGTCCCCGCGCACGTGCGCGACGGACGGTTCGGCAACTTCCTCACCGAGGCGAAGGATTGGGCCCTTTCCCGGAGCCGCTACTGGGGAACGCCCTTGCCCGTCTGGGTCTGCCCGCAGGGCCACCCGACCTGCGTCGGGTCGTTCGCCGAGCTCGCCGCGCTCTGGGGCCGCCCGCTTCCACCGCAGTTCGATCCCCACCGCGTCGGAGTCGATCCGATCGAGTTTCCGTGCCCGACCTGCGGCCAACCCAGCCGCCGCGAGCCGTACACCATCGACGTCTGGTACGATAGCGGCTCCGCGCCGTTCGCGCAGTACCACTATCCGTTCGAGACCGGGACGTTCGACCCCTCGTCGCCCCTCGACTACGTCGCCGAAGGGATCGACCAGACGCGGGGTTGGTTCTACACCATGCACGTGCTGGCGACCGCCCTGTTCGGACGGCCGGCCTACCGGGCGGCGGTCGTCACCGGGATGGGCCTGGACGACGTCGGCAAGAAGATGTCGAAGTCGAAGGGCAACGCCGTGGATCCGATCGACCTTCTCGGTCGGATCGGCGGCGATGCGGTGCGCTGGTACCTCCTCAACCTCGACTTCACGGAAGGGATCCGCATGAGCGAGAGCGAGATGCGCAGCCAGGCCGCGCGCAGCCTCGGTCTCCTGACGAACGTGGCGACGTTCTACCTGCAGAACGCGCGTGCCGACCGACTCGCTCCCACGCGCGGGCGGCCCGCCTCGACCGACCTTTTGGACCGATGGATCCTCTCCCGGCTCGAGGGGACGCGGGACCGCGTCACCCTCTCCTTGGAGAGCTGGGATCCGCGATCCGGTGCCGCGGCGTTGAAGTCGTTCATCGACGACCTTTCGACCTGGTACCTGCGGCGCTCTCGCCCTCGGTTCTGGGCGGACGCCACGACTCCGGGACGCGCCGCAGCGCACGCGACGCTCGGCTACGTCCTATCGTTGCTCTCCCGCGTGCTGGCTCCGTTCTCCCCGCACACCGCGGAGTGGGTGACCCAGGAGCTCGCGGACCGGCCGTGGAGCGACGCGGAGACTTCGGTTCACCTCGACCGATGGCCGGACCCCCAGCCCGCGATGCGGGACGAGAAGCTAGAGGCGGGCATGGACGAACTGCGCGCCCTGGTCGAGGTAGGGCGGGAGCTCCGCCAGCGGGCCGGGGTCCGCGCCCGAATCCCGCTCGCCGAGATCGTGTTCTTCGGCGCTCCGTCCGAGAAGCTCGAGGCGCTCGGGGACGAGGGCGCGACGCTCCTCGCGGCGGAGCTCAACGTTCGGTCGGTCCGCTGGGCGTCGGAACACCGCCCCGACCGGTTCCCCGAAGACGCATGGGTGCTCCGGGTCGATGGCGACCGGACCGTGGCCGCTCTCCCGCGAACGCCCACCCCCGAACTCCTCGAGGAGGGGATGGTCCGCGAGGTCCTCCGCCGCCTGCAGCAACGGCGCAAGGAGCTCGGCCTAGCGTTCACCGATCCGATCGAGCTGGCCCTGGCGGCGCCCGCCCCCCTCCGGGAGGCGCTCGAACGCCGGCGCGCGATGCTCGAGCGCGAGCTCCTCGCGGAGGTCGTCGACCTCGTCGAGGAATTGGGCACGGCCACCGCGGAGGACCGGACATGGGAGGTCGACGGCGTCCGGTTCAGCGCACGAGTGGCCCGGAGGACGGGGCGATCGACGCCGACATCTCCCGCACGACCGACCCCCGGGGCGCGATCTCCGCGAAGACCGACGCCGCGAACCGTTCGACGCGCGTCGCAGAGTGCTCCCAGGCGTCCGGCGCGAGCCCGGCCTTCTCGCACGTCGCGGCGAGGAAGCTCGCCGCGTCGAGCCCCTCCTCGACGGCGACCTGAGGTAGGAGGAGCCCGCTCGCGCCGAAGGCCGAGACGATCAGTCCGTGGCGTCCGATCACGACTCCGCGCTTCCGCTCCTCAGCGGTCGTCCCCGGGACGAGCTCGGGCCGGGTCAGCAGGGAGACCTCGACGGTCAGCCCATCGATCTCGTCGGCGGAAACGGGCCTGAAACGGGGATCCTCGAGCGCCGCGGCGACCGCGGCGAGGGCGATCGCCCGCCCGAGCGGGTGGATCGGTAGCGGGAAGCCCACGCATCCGCGCAGGCTTCCGGTCGGATAGGTCCGTAGGGTCACGAACGTTCCCCCCGGCTCAGCCCACTCGGGCTCGTTCCCCGAAGGGCGGAGGAGCGGGCGAGCGCGGAGCGCGCCCTCGATCGCAGCGCGGGCCCGCCGCACCGCGGCCTCGCCGATCCACTCGGGCACGGTCATCGACCGTACGATCCCGACCGGCGCGATATTCCTATCGGTCGTCACTCAGCCGGAGCCGGCGACGGGCAGGACCGCGTTCGCCCCGGAGCGGGTCGGCAGCGACGCGTCCATGTCGAAGACGGCTCGGACCGCTTCGCGGCCCCGCGCGGTGACGCGGTACTCCTCGTTCTCGTGGGTCAAGAGGCCGCCGTCGACGAGGCGGCGCAGATGGAAGGCGAGCTTCGGAGAGTCGTCGAGGCCCGCCGCGCGCATCGCCTCGGAAAAGGAGATCGGTCCCTGAACCGCCCGTTCCAGGATCGCCCGTCGCAGCGGGTTCGCGATCGTCTCCAAGGTCTCGCGCGTCTCGGAGGAGGTGACGGTCGCGGTCAGCGCGCGGATGTCCCCCGCGCTCAGACGCGACGGGTCGAAGGAGACCACGAGCGGCCCGTGCCCGCTCATCGCCTCGACCATCGCCTCGAGGATCGGCAGGATGTCCGTGCGACGATGGTGCGCGAAGCATCGGTCGGCCTCCTCGACCATGACCGCCGCGTTCGAATGTGCTTGGGCGAACTCGCGGATCGCCCGGGCGATCTCGGAAGGGTTCTCATAGTCCGGCACGACGTGCGTGAGGCGGGGATGCGCCTTTGGAGCGCGCGGCGAGAGGACCAGGACCGACAGGTCCGTCCGAGCCTCCCACTCCCGCAGGAGACGGTCGAGGTCGCCTCGCCGCCCGGAAGGGGCGCGAAACTCCAGGGCGCCGTGGGCGACCTCCAGGACCTTGTGGACCTGCTCGATCTTGAACGGTTTGCGCACGTAATCGAACGCGCCGGCCTTCATCGCCTCGACAGCGGTATCGACGGTGGCGAAGCCCGTGATCACGACAACGAGCGTTTGCGGCCAGCGGGAGCGGACCTCCTGCAGCAGTTCGAGGCCGCTGTGCCGAGGCATCTTGAGATCGGTGAAGACGACATCGACGTCCTGGGTCTCGAGCTCCTCCAGGGCCTTGGCCACCGAGGGCGCGATCGCGACCTCGTGGCCGTCGGCCTCGAGAAGGTCGCCGAGTTCCTGCCGGAATACCGCGTCGTCGTCGACCACGAGGATGCGCATGCGACCGCGGGAGAGGGGGCGCGCCACATCACTCTTGCTCGAGTTGGCGGAACTCGGACGTTGGCGTATCGGGGGATGGGGAGGCAATCTCACCGGGGCACCTCCGAGCGGACGAGGGGGAGCCGAATCGTGAATCGGGCACCGCCCCCCGGGGCGTTCGCGGCGGAGATGGTCCCTTGGTGGCTCTGGACGATTCCGTGGCAGATCGCGAGACCCAACCCCGTGCCCTTCCCCTCCGGCTTGGTCGTGAAGAACGG
>JAJYUO010000058.1 GCA_021792485.1 Thermoplasmata archaeon | reverse complement strand
CAGCACTCGCTGCTCACCGCGCTCCAGGAGAGGAAGTACCCCATCGTGGGCCAGTCAGAACGCTCGGCCGGGGCGATGGTGAAGACCGAGCCGGTCCCGTGCGATTTCGTCCTCGTGGCGGCCGGGAACATCGACAGCGTCCAGTCGATGCACCCGGCGCTCCGCTCCCGCATCCGGGGCTACGGCTACGAGCTCTACGTCAAGTCCTCCATGGAGGACACGGCCGAGAACCGGATGAAGCTCGTCCGGTTCGTCGCCCAGGAGGTCACGAAGGACAAGAAGATCTCCCACTTCGACATGGCCGCGGTCACGGAGGTCATCCGGGAGGCCCAACGCCGCGCGGGCCGCTCGGGCCAGCTGACGCTCCGCCTGCGCGAGCTCGGGGGCCTGATCCGCGTGGCGGGCGATATCGCCAACTCCGAGGGATCCGCCGTCGTCCGGGCCGAGCATGTCGTCAAGGCCAAGCGCGCCAGCCGGTCGCTCGAACAGCAGATCGCCGACCGCTACATCGAACGCCGGCGCGAGTACCGTATGTTCTCGGTCGAGGGAGCCGCGGTCGGAGCGGTCAACGGCCTCGCCGCGATCAACGCCCAGAGCGGGATGTCCGAGTTCTCCGGGATCGTCTTGCCGATCGTCGCCGAGGTCACTCCGGCTCAGACGAGGGACGGAGGCGTCGTCGTCGCCACCGGCAAGCTGGGCGAGATCGCGAAGGAAGCGGTGCAGAACGTCAGCGCCCTGATCAAGAAGTACACCGGGGCCGACATCTCGCACTACGACATTCACATCCAGTTCGTCGGGACCTCCGATGGGGTCGAGGGCGACTCGGCGAGCGTGTCGATCGCCACCGCGGTCATCAGCGCGCTCGAGGGCGTCCCGGTCGATCAATCCGTGGCGATGACCGGTTCGCTCAGCGTGCGGGGCAACGTCCTACCTGTCGGGGGCGTCACCGCGAAGGTTGAGGCCGCCGCGGACTCGGGGATCCGGCGGGTCCTCATCCCCGAGGACAACGTCAACGACATGGTCCTCGAGCAGCGCTACCGGGGCCAGATCGAGGTCATCCCGGTGAGCACGCTCCGGGATGTGCTCAAGTATGCCCTGGTCGGCCAAGGATCGCAGAAGGAGAGTCTCCTCGAGCGCCTCAGCGCGATGGTCCACGCGACGGCCCGAACCTCGATCGACGACGCGGCTGCGGCGAGCGCGTCCCCGTCGAGCCGGCCGGCTCCGGGCGGTACATGAAAGGGTCGTTCCAACCTCCTCCTCATCGCCCGAGGTCGGCGATGCGCTCGCCGATCCCGGTGCTTGACGAGCTCGGGGAGGGCCCGAGCACCGACCCGTTCGTCAATCGCCCGTGCTACGAGTTCAACGCCCAGCTCCGCTCGACGGCGAACGATCGTCGCTGCGTCCACTGCCGACACTACCTCACGCCGCGGTGCCCGGAGATCGACGACTTCTTGGACGACGTCGACGATCTCGGTCCCGAATGAGCGACGGGGCTCCTCGCGCCCTCTTCGTGGGACGCTTCCAGCCGTTCCATCGAGGGCATCTGGAGACGATCCGGGCGATCCGGCGCAATCGACCCGCCGAAGCCGTCCTGATCGGGATCGGGAGCGCGCAGGAGTCCTACACGCCGGAGAACCCGTTCACGGCGGGCGAACGGTTCGAGATGATCGAGCTCTCGCTCCGAGAGGCCCACCTCGCCGACGCAGTCCCGGTGCCGATCCCCGACATCCACCGCCACGCGCTTTGGGTTCGCTACGTCGAAAGCCTCCTTCCGCCGTTCGCACGGGTCTACACGAACAACCCGCTCACTCGCACGCTCTTCGAGGCCGGGGGATATCCGGTCGAGTCCCCTCCGCTGTTCGAGCGGGAGCGCTGGGAGGGAGCCCGGATTCGCGCGGCGCTCCGGCGCGGCGGGCCGGTCGAGGAGCTCGTCCCTCCCGCCGTCGCGCAGTGGCTGGCCCAGCACCAGGCCGCTGCGCGCCTGCGCAGCATCGGCGAGCCGCGCGCGTCGAGCGAGCGGTAGCTCGCACGCGCGCGCCCGCCACCATTATACCTCGATTTCCATCGGTCTAGGGCCACGCCACTGTAGCTCAGTTGGCAGAGCGGCTGATTCGTAATCAGCAGGTCGGGGGTTCAAGTCCCTCCAGTGGCTGCCCGTCATCGGCCGGACCGAGGAACGGCCCATCCCACAACGGGCCCCCGACGAACCTCGGCCGCGAGTCCGTCAATCGCCGTCGCAGCACCCTTCTTAAGCAAGCTCGGCCTAGTAAATCGAGGAATCAGCGCAGGAGGAGAGTACGTTTGGCGATGCTCCGGGTCACTCGGTGATCCTGACTTCGGACCGAGGGAGTTTTTCCGACTACTCACGATCGAGCGCGCTCGGCTACTTCTGTTGCATGCCCGCGCGCCTCGTGCCGCGCGTGCTGATGAACCGGCTCTTCAGCCCGCCGGTCGAGCCGGTGCAGGGCGACGAGCCGCTGACGGCTCCGTACGCGCTCCGAAAGATCGAGGCGATCTTGCTCGCGCATGGGATTTCGGATGTCGCGGTCGTCCCGCCGGAACGACTCTCTCACGCCATCGGGCCCCGTACCCGCGTCGTCGGGGTCACCGCCCACGATCCGTTCGGGTATAGCCCCGTCAGCACCAAGCTGACGATGTTGTTCGGTGGGGGACCGAGCTGGAACGAGACGTTCTTCGAGGAGCTGGGCGAGCGCATCCAGAGCCTTCGTCACCGAGCGCCGTTCCGGGTGATCGCGGGCGGGCCGGGGATCTGGCAGATGAGCTACCGGCGTCCGGAGTGGATCGACACCGTCTACCAGGGCGAGGCCGAGATCGATTTCCCTCGAATCGCGAAGACCGCGCTCGCGGGAGGCTACGTCCCGCCCACGGTCCACGGAACCCCGCCGACGCTCGAAGAGATACCGACGATCGTGAAGGCGGCCCGTATCGGGGAGGTCCAGATCACCCGCGGCTGCCCCCGCGGATGCGAGTTCTGCTCGATCACCCCCGACCGGTACCGGACGATCCCGTGGGAGTCGATCGAGCGAGAGATCCGGGTCAATCGCGCGGCGGGCGAGTTCAACGTCGAGCTCGTGACGGACGACATCCTCCTCTACGGTGCCAAGAAGCTACGGACCAACCACGACGCCGCCGTCGGCCTGATCGCCAAGATCAAGGCCACCGGCGCCGATCAGATCGGCTTCGCCCATGTCTCGGCCCCCGCGGTACGCGAGGCATCCGAGACGATGCTCGAGATGGGCCGGATCGCGGAATGGGACAAGCGCCGGGGCCTCACGCCCGTCGTCGGCCTCGAGACCGGGAGCGTCCGGATCTTTAGGAAGTACATGCCGGCGAAGTCCTTCCCGTACAAGCCGGAAGAGTGGCGGGACACGATCCTCGAGGCGACCCGGATCATGAACGAGTCGGGAATCGATCCCTGCTACACGATGACGATCGGGTTCCCGGACGAGACGGATGCCGACGTCGACGAGTCGATCTCGATGGTCGATGCCATGGTCGCGCAGGGGTTCCGGGCGTACGTCTTTCCGCTCCCGGTCATCCCGATCTCAACGAGCCGCATCCACGGGAACGCCATGCCGCAGCTCGAGACGCTCCCCTCCCGCTACTGGGACCTCCTCCAGATCTGCTGGGAGCACGACCTTCGGCTCTCCCGCGCGATGCTTCCGAGCCTCGTCGGGCGCATGAAGAGCCCGGTCGCCCGGCGGATGACCACGTATTTCGTCGAGCGGATTGCGCCCCACGTGACCCGGGTCTTCGAGGAATTCCGCCAGACGCACGGTCGATCCGCCTACGGCTATCGGGGGATCGATCTCCGGGGAACGGTCGGAGTTCTCCGGTCCGCGATGTGGATCCTTCAGGCGAGCGCGCGGCCGCCGGCGGGCCGGACGGCGCCTCCTCTGGTGCCGATGGCGAACTAGCCGGGCCCGGATGCCTTGGAGGCCCGCTCCAGGAGCCGCAGGACCTCCGCTTCGTCGACGGGATCGAACTCCTCGTAGAATTGCCCGACCGCATAGAAGTGGGCCGGGCGGATCAGCACGATCAGATCGTCCGCCTCCCGCGCGAGGAGGCGGCACGTATCGGGAGGCGCGACGCCCAGGGCGATCACGAGCCGGCGCGCCCCCTGGGCGCGGAGAAGCCGGGCCGCCATCGTCGCGGTCCCGCCCGTGGCCGCGCCGTCGTCGACGAGGATCACGGTACGGTCCCGGCGGTCGACCGGCGGCCGGACGGCGCGGTAGACCCGGATACGTCGCTCGACCTCCGCCTTTTCCTGCCGGATGACGGCCGAGAGGTCCGACTCGGAGTAACCGGCCGCCGCCAGACTCTCGGGGTCGAGGACCTGCGCGCCATCTTCGCCGACCGCCCCCAGGCCGAACTCGGGATTTCCCGGAGCCCCGAGCTTCCGCACGACCAGCACGTCGAGCGGCGCGGAAAGCGCCTGTGCGATCTCAACGCCGACCGGAACCCCGCCGCGCGGCAACGCAACGACCAGCGGGTGGTCCAGATGCAGCGGCTCGAGCCGCCGGGCGAGCTTTCGGCCGGCTTCGGCGCGATCGCGAAGGCGATCCATGATTCGTCCGTCCTCCCGGCTTCGAGCCCTCCCGCCGCTAGATGCGGAAGAGCCCAGTCTGATCTCCCACCATCTTCCGGATCTCGAGGCGGCGACCCGCGGCCGACCCTCTTTCCCGACGCCTACCGTCCGGCATCCCCCATGGGTCCCGACACGGATCTCGGTGGGTCGTCCGCTTCGCTGTCGGGGCCCGGACCCTCGCCCGGTCCCGCCGGGCCGCGTCGAAATCGCGCCGGCCGCCGTGAACGCATGCGCCGATCCGCGGCGCCCCTCCGGGCGGCACGGCTGCGCCTCCGGCGCGGTGCCCCGATCCCGCGGGAGCGGCCCGTTCGGCGGGCTCGCGATCCAAGGATCTTGCGGGTATCGCCGGCATCGCGTTCCTTTAGCGACCGATGGCCCGAACCCATAAACCCTCTCGATCGGTCCGTCCGGATCCCGAAAGCGGGGGCCGAAGAGTGCGCCGAATGGTATTCAAGGAGGGCGGGTCCCCTGGGAGGGGGAGGTGACCTCAGTGGAACCGGACGACGCCGCGCTCCCTCCCTCGGTAAGCCTCGCTGGCGGGCGAGGCCGGCTCGCCGCGCGAGGCGACGGTCGCAGTACTTCCGAATCGCTGCCTCGGTGATGCGATGACCATGGAATCTCCGCCGGCACCCGACGACTTCCCCGAGAGTCCCGCCTACCGTCCCCCGTTCGTCACGGATCCGTTCGCGAGGCCCCGCTATCCTTCCCTGACGACCCGCGTCGCGATGGGCGTGCTCGTCTTCCTCGGCGTGTTTGTCGTGCTCGTCGTTCTGCCGCCGTACCTCGTTCACGTGCTCAATTCGAACGGCGTCCCCGTCACGTTCTCTCCCGGAAACCTCGTGTACGCGGGCACCGCGCTCGCCGCCCTCAGCGCCGCGTACTATGGAGCTCGGCCCACGGTGGCCTATGGCCCGATCGGCATCGTGACCGACCTGAGCGAGCTCGCCTACCTCTACGCGCTGTACCTCGCGGCCCCGTACCGCTTCTCTCTGAACGGATTCGGGGGAAGCGCGAGCGGCGTGGTCGCGATCGGATGGGCCACGATCCTCCTCATCCTGGTCGTCGGTTCGTTGATCGGCCTCGCGCGCAACATCGGCATCACCCTCGAGGACCTCCGCCGGCCCGGCGAGCGGTTATGGCGGACCTACCCGGTACGGTGAGGGTCGGGACGGCGGCCTATCCGCTGACCGTCGCCTCGACGATCCGGATGGGGGACCGAGGTCGATCCTGGCCGTCCCGCGGCACCGCCGCGATCTTCTCTACCACCGCCTGGCCGGAGCGAACGCGGCCGAAGATCGCATGACGTCGGTCGAGCCACGGCGTCGCTGCGAGCGTGATGAAGAACTGGCTACCGCCGGTGTTCGGACCGGCGTTGGCCATCGATAGCACTCCGGGTCCGTCGTGGCGAAGATCGGGAGCGAACTCGTCCGGAATCGAGTACCCGGGGCCCCCGGTCCCGTCACCTCTCGGGCATCCACCCTGGATCATGAACCCCGGGATCACCCGGTGGAACGTGAGCCCGTTGTAGAATCCCTTGCGGACGAGCTGGAGGAAGTTCTCCGCGGTCTTCGGCGCGCGGTCGACGAAGATCTCGGCCCGGATATCCCCTTGCGTGGTGCGCAGGAGCACGGTCGGATTCACCATGGGCCGCCTACGGGACGCGCGGCTAGATGAAGTCGTCGCGGGGGAACGCGCCGCCTGCGCGGCGGAGAGTCTCGATCCGCGACATCTCTTGCTGCCGCGCCGGTGACGCGGGGAGGATCGTGCCCCGCCAAGGGCGCCGATGCGAACGTCGGAACGGAGCCCGAGGCTTTCCAAGGCGCGGCTGCCGCGGGCAGGGAGCCTCACTCCATGCGCCGTCGGGCTTCGGCCTCTCTCTTAAGCTCAGAAGGAATGAGAGCCGATCATGGTCGACGACCGATCGATCCCCCGGGGAGTGACATCGCTTCCCCCCGAGCACGAGGAGCTGGTCGTACACTTCGACGGCGCCTGCCAGCCTCCGCGGGGCGGAGGGATCGCGACGTACGGCTTCACGATCGATGGGGCCGGCGGGCACGTGGAGGGAATGGGTCTCGCAGTCCGACCGGGAGTCCCCCACGCTACGAACAACGTAGCCGAGTACTCCGCGGCGATTTGTGCGCTCGAGCGTTTGCTCTCCGATGGATACCGCGGCCGGGTCGTCCTCCGCGGCGACAGCCAGTTGATCATTCGCCAGATGGCCGGCGAGTACGAGGTCCGTTCCGAGCACCTGAAGGCCTACCACGACCGTCTGAGGCAGCTGGTGCGCGAGTTCCCGATGGTCCGCTTCGAATGGGTCCCCCGCGAAGAGAACCAAAGGGCCGACGAGCTGAGCAAGCTCGCGATCGACGCGGAGCGAAGGAGGCTCCGCGGGGGCGCCGATCCCCGCCGCTCGGGCGACCGGGACTAGATCCAGCGCACGGTGTAGACGAACGTGCGCCCCTCGACGGCGGCGCGAACCCGGGCGGCGTCGACGTGCGTCGCGTACGCCGCGGCCGCCTCCAACGTGAGCCGGTGGCGGGGCCGCGGGCCGGTGAAAGGTGGCTCGGGAGCGGCCGTTGAGGCGAACGGATGCGCCGTCGAGGAGACTTGGCCAACCAGCCCCCGGCTCACCGTTCCTTCGGACATCTCGCGGTCCGGTTTCGCTCGCCCCTTGAGACGTATCACGCGCGTCCCTACATAAAGCTCGGTCTCCACTTGTTGCACGGATGCCGGGATCGGGGGGCGCCTTGATATGGCGGGCCCCAATCGCGCGCCGTGGCCACGGATCGTTCGTCGCGCCCGATCGACCGAATCGACGAGGCCGAGCAGGAGCTGCTCGCGCTGTCCATCGAGGCGCAGCAAGCCGACTGGGTCTACAACACCTTCGTGAACGAGGATACGGAGGCGATCAGTTCCCGGGCGAACGCACGGCTCATCCGCCGGACCGTCCAGCTCGCAAAGGAGTTCACGGCGTCCCCGCCCCCCGGCGTTCTCCCCTCCCG
>JAJYUO010000057.1 GCA_021792485.1 Thermoplasmata archaeon | reverse complement strand
GGAAGCCTCCGAGGGTCGTGATCGACGCTCGTTGCCATCGCGGCGGGACGGTAAAGGCGTTCCTCTTCCTTCGCGGGTCCCGGGCGGGCTCACGTTAAATCGCTCGCCCGTTTGAAGACTCCATGACCGCGAAGCGCACGGCCGAGGCGGAGTGGGAAGGCGACCTGATCAAGGGACACGGACGCGTACACGGGGCCCCGTCCGCCCTTCCTATGGTGAGCGTGAGCTGGTCCGCGCGGACGGAACAGCAGGGAGCTCAGACGAGCCCGGAAGAGCTGCTGGCGGCCGCGCACGCATCGTGCTTCTCGATGGCGCTCTCGGCACGCCTTGGCCGCGACGGACATCCGCCCACGAAGCTCGAGGTCACTGCGGTAGCGACATTCGACAAGGTCGGAGAAGGATGGAAGATCACGACGATGGAGCTCGCGGTCGTGGGTCACGTCCCCGGCATCACCCCCGAGCAGTTCCAGGCCGCGGCGAGGTCCGCGAGCGAAGGTTGTCCGATCTCGCAGGCGCTCAAGGGGAACGTCGCGATCTCGGTGAACGCCCGGCTTGCCTAGGCGCGTCGAACCCCGGGGTCCTCGGGAATCAGGTCGGCGAACACAAAGCCATCCCGCTCGACGATGGGGCCCGGCCGGACCTTTAGCGGCGCAGCGAACATCGGTCCGGTCGTCACGCAGGTGTGGTACTCTCCGTTCTCGCCGCACGGGTCGACGCCCGGCGGGAGCTCGGCCAAGAGCGACTCATCGAACGCGCGGCCCGCGAACCGGGCCGGAAGTTTCCGAGGATCGACCGCGACCAAGGTCGCGCGAAGCCCGGAACGGATCATCGCGCGGGCCAGCGCGTCGGTCGGGCGCCCCCACAGCGGGAAGATCGGTTCGATGCCCGTGCCGGCGAGATGCTGCTCCCGGTACCGGCGGATGTCGTCGAGATAAAGGTCCCCGAAGACGACGCGGGTGACGCCGTCGGCCCTCAGTCGCGCGATCATCTCGCCCATCTTGGCCTCGTAGACCTCGTTGGGGCACGGGGAGGGGATCGAGACCCGGTAGAGCGGGAGTCCCGCAGCGACCGCCTGGGCTTCGAGCACCGACTCCCGGACGCCGTGCATCGAGACGCGACCGAACCTCTCGGTCACCGTCGTCAGGAGCCCGACGACGTCGATCTCTCCCGTGCGACGTACCTCATACAGCGAGAACGCCGAGTCCTTCCCACTGCTCCAGGAAACCACCGCCTTCGGCCGCCCTCCGGGAGACGTGCCGGGCATCGTCGCGCCGTTCATTCGAAGTCGGAAAGACGATGCTGGGAGGTAGATGAGCGATCCGATGCGACGGGATCGGCGACGTGCGGCGCCCTCGCATCCGTCTCATACGGAGCGTAGAGACGCTCGACACCCGGAGCGTCGACGTCGACGCCCGCCAAGAAGGCGACCTCCTCGGCCCCAAGTTCTGCCTCGCGCACGATCTGCCGTGCGAGGTTTCGCCATCCGGCGTCCCCGGCTGCCCCAAGAACCGCTCGCCGGAAGGAGTCCTCGTAGAAGTCGATCCCTCCTTCTCGCAGTTTCTCCCTCGAAGAGTGAGCCAGCGGACCTAACTTCGCCAGCACCCCCTCGCGCGTGGCGCGCGCCAGCTTCGACCGCCCCATTTCCCCGAGAAATTGAGGGAAGGCGGCCTCTATCGGCCGGAACGGCCGGTCGCGCACCGCAAGGCCGACTCCGCCGGTCATGATCTCGGATGCGGAGCTCCACAGACCGTAGACCCGAAACCGACGGGCGCGGGCCAAAAGGAGGTTCGCGTAGGCAAGCTCTTCGAATCCGGCGGACCGGTGGAGCGCGTCGATGGCCGCTCGCGGGAGGTTCTCCTCAATCCAGGGTTCGAGCTCGTCGGGAGACGCATCGATGCGGTCTTGAACCTCCGCGTTCCGGTAATAGCGGGCCATCCCGAGCGCTTCCCCGGCGAGATCCGCCAAGTCCGCCGAACGGTCCCGCGGCCCGAGTATCGAGATTTGGGCGGGTCCCGGCGGCAGGGGCCAAATCGCGTCCAAGTCGTTCAGCGCGGCCCGCAGATCGCCGTGGACCCTCGCCACAATGGCCCCGATCGCTCGAGTCTCGACGGCCAGTCGTTCGCGACGCGCAACGTGCATGAGCAGCTGGCGGACCTCCGCGTCGGTGGCAGGGTGAAAGCGAATCCGAACCGCGTTCGTGCGGAAGACAGGCGAATAGTGCAGGAGCGATCGATCGTCGTTCACGGTGAGGACGAGCGGTTGTCGAGTCTCCTTCACTAACTGTGCGATGGCTCCGAGGCCCCCCCGATCCGTGAGGTCGACCTTCTTTCCAATACCCCGCCAGTCGCCGATGTCCCGCTGGGAGGCTTCGAGGGACGCCCACCGTTGGCGACCCGGGTGCTTCGGTATCGACTCCCACGATTCGAACGCCGGGGGACCGCCGGCCTCTCCGAGCCGCCATGCCTCGTTGAGGGCGGCAATCGTACCGTATCGATCGTGTAGAAACTCCCGAAGTCCGACCGGGCGGGGAGCGGGCCGAGCCTCGGGGGTCAGGCGACCGGTGAGGCAATCGGCCTCGTCCAAAAGGATCAACGTGCGGCTGTGAGCGCTCATGCGACCATCGGCGCCAAATGAGCGCGCGTGCGACGCGCGTCCCGCGACGCGCTCGATCGCAGGAGCGTTACGAGCGTCCGACGCGTTCATCTCGACGACAGCCCACCCCAGCTCACCGGCCAGGGCGAGCGCACCCGAGGTCTTCCCGACGCCGGGGGGACCGACGAGGATCGCGGCTCGACGCGCCGGGGGGGAGGAGCCCTTCCATCCCTCGGCCCACGAGCGCAGCTCGGCGCGGGCGCGAGGGTTACCCACGAGCTCGTCGAGCCGACACGGTCGAAGTCGTTCGGTGAGGGGGCGGTTTGGGGCCCACGACGGCACGACATCGGCAATCCCCGACCCGAGATAACGCGATGGCCCGCCGCCCGGATCGATGGTCCTCTAATCCTCGTCGCCCTCCCGCAAGAGAGGGTATGAAGGTGCGAAGCTGGCCGGGTGTCCCCGATCCGATATCGGTCCTGGGTTGGGAGCTGAGACCGAACGATCTCGTGGACCAAAGTTCGGCCCGAGCCTTGCTTCGCCGGTCGAACGATCGGGGAATCAACCTCTTCGCCTGGAACGGAACCGCCGCTGAGGAGCGTAGGCTCTGGGTGAGCGGCGTGCTCCCCGATCTCGATGCCCACCTGATCCTCACGCGCTCGAGCCGCGACTTGGCCGATCCCGTCTCCGACCGCTCGGACGCCGAGGCGTGGAGGACGGGCATCGCGTCGACGCTTCCTTCTTCGCACGTGGGCGGACGGGCTGCGCCGAACCTCTGGATCGAGTGGGATGCGCGCCCGGGCGAGACCGAGATCCTGCGCACCGCTGTCCGGGCGCTTCAACGGATGGTCGCTGACGGAACGATCGAGGGATGGGGAATCCGGCGTTCCAGCTGGCCCCGCTTCCCGACCTCTTCCGAGCTGCCGATGTTCGCATCGGGTACGCTCTCGCTCCTCGAACCGAGCGCCGTGCCCGGAACGATCCCTGACGGGGTCCCCTTCGTCGCCCGAGACGTCTTGGCCGGGGGACGGCTTGCAGGAGCCGGGGCACTATCGGGGCCGACGCTTCAACGAGCGCCCGGAGGGCCGCGACCAATCCACGCCCTGTCCGAAGAGATGGGCCGGGTGCTTCGCTTCGGGTTCTTGTCGATTCGGGGGAAGCGCACACTGGGCCAAGCGGCGATCCGCTGGGTCTTGGACCAGCCGGGCGTGGCCGCAGCACTGGCCTTCCTCCCGACGCCCGAGAAGTTCGATGAGCTGGCCGGCTGGGAGGATACACCCTCGCTCACGGTAGAAGAGATCGCTCGCTCTCGCGGAGGATCCTCATTGGCTGCCGGGTCCTCGGGGACAAGCCTTGACTAGGAGATACGATTCGGAGCGACATGATCGGGATCGGCGACGTAGCGCCGGATTTCTCTCTTCCGGATCAGAACGGACGGTCGGTCTCCCTCTCGAGCTACCGGGGCCGGCCGGTCGTCGTGTACTTTTACCCCCGAGCCATGACACCGGGCTGCACGCGCGAGGCTCAGGATTTCCAGTCCCACGCGGCCGACCTCTCCTCCCGGCAGGTCACCATCCTCGGGATCAGTGTGGACTCGACCGATCGACAGCGAGAGTTCTCGGATCGCTGCCACTTGGCGTTTCCCCTCCTCTCGGATTCCGATCGATCCGTTGCGAGGGCCTACGGCGTACTCGGGATGTTGGGCATGGCCCGGCGCGTAACCTTCCTGCTGGACTCCGAAGGGAAGGTCCTCGACGTGGTCGAAGGAATGCGCCCGGGACCCCATGTCCAAGCCGCTCTTCGACGATTTGCCGCGCCTCCCGGATGACCTCGTTCCCCATCGCGCGTACCGGGGCCGAAGACGCGATGTCATCTTTCGGCGACACGACCGCATTCACGGCGTGAACATCTCACGAGCGCTGTTCACGCCAAGAAATTATGAACTCCGCCGGTTCTGGAACGGTGAATCGGAATGGCTGTCGCGGACTTCGGGGTCTTCATCCTCCTGACTGCCGCGATGGGATTTTCGATCTTCCTCTCCCTTCCGATCGTCTACAGCAAGCGGGCGCAGGGCCGGTGGGCGATCGGGCTCAACGCGGCCGCGATCGGCATCCTGATCTTTCTCCTCGTGGACGTGTTCTCCGACGCCGCCACGATCCTCTACCCGAACGGGAGCTACGTCGCCAACCTGGGGTATTCGCTCGCCTTCGCGATCGCGTTCGTGGTCGCCTTCGTATCGCTGTACTTCGTCGACAACATCCCTCGGGGATCTCCGCTCGCGGCGGACGCGACTTTGGACGCCACGAATGGGCCCCGCACGACCGCGATCATCATTGCGCTGGGGATCGGACTCCAGAATCTCACCGAAGGGCTGGTGTTTGGAGGAAACTGGGCTGCGGGATCGCTGGGGGTCGTCGCCGTCGTTTTTCTCGGATTCTTCCTGCAGAACATCACCGAGGGGTTTCCAATCACTTCTCCCTTTCTCGGCACCGATGCCCGCCGCAGCGTCGCCTTGATGGTGGGCCTCTTCCTGGTCGGGGGCGCCCCGACTCTAATCGGGGGCGCCGTCGGGTACTTCTGGACCGACCCCCTTTTGCTCGTCGTTTTCGACGCGCTGGCGATCGGGGCGATCACCTATGTGATCCTGCCGATGCTGCGCGTAGCCTTTCGCCCCCTCGAGACCCGGGCCGCCTCCCTCGCGCGCAACCGGTTGGTGTACGCAGGCATTCTCGTCGGGTTCGTACTCGGGTTCGCCGTGAATGCGATCTGACCGAGTGTCTCGCTTCGGAGCGTGCGAGGTGCTGTCCCGAGCTAGCGATCGGCGGCCGAGTCCGCTCGCGCGTCCAGTCCGATCCCATGGCGGGCGAGCGTCCGCTCGAGGTCGTCTTGAGCTCCGGCCAATAGGCGGTTGACCTCTCCAACGTCCCCCGCACGGCACGAGAGCGTGATTCGGAACGAAGCGCTCCGGCCAAAGAGTTCGGCGCGCGACTTCACGTACACCTGGGGATGCCGCTCGGACGTCTCGCGAAGCAACGGCGCTAGGATCGACTCGTCCGAGACCCCGGCGAATCGTTCGATCTCACGATAGCTCCCGGGGCCGAACAGGGAATCGAGATGCGGGGCGAGCGATCCGAGCACGATGTCCTGCATTTCCTCCGGGACCCCCGGCAAGAGCACCACCTCCGTTCCTCCGTGGAAGAGCAAGACCCCGGGCGCCGCGCCGATCCGATTCGCGAGCGCCCGGCCCCCCTCGGGAAGGAGGGCCATCTTCCGCCGGGCCGGCGTCAGGTCGACCTTCGCGACCCGCCCTCGGTCTCCGAGCCTCGTGTAGAACGATTCGACCATCGACGCCGCGACCGGGTCGAACCGGAGCTCTCGGTCGAGAGCCCGAGCTACGGCGGCGAGGCTGCGATCGTCGTCCGTTGGGCCCAAGCCACCGGTGGTGACGACCAAGAGCGGGTTGTAGGTCAGGGCATGGGCAAACTCGGCCGCGATCTCGTCCTCGACGTCGCGGACGACGGCGATGTGCCGAACTTCGGCGCCGCGGGCCGTAAGCTCGCGGCACAGCCACTGAGCGTTCGAGTTCGGGACGTCGCCCAAGAGGATTTCGTTGCCGATCGAGAGGATCGCTACCGTGGGGTGCGTCATGGCAGCCGGTGTGAGACTGCAAGGGCCCAGATAGGTTCGCCCGTTCGCGAAGCCGCCGGAGAGGATCGAACTCCCGACCTGCTGATTACAAATCAGCCGCTCTACCTGCTGAGCTACGGCGGCGCCGTTGCGCCCCCACGGCCCCCGGACCTTGAAGCTGACGCGGTCACCGGCCCCGTACGACCGATTCCGGCCACGCGCCGCCGGCACCGACGGCGCCCGAGAAGCTTCTAAGGAATCCGGTCCTCGAAGGTCGCCATGGCCGAGCGTCCCAGCGGAGCCCGTACGGTCCGCGCACCCCGCGGAACAGGACTCTCCTGCCGGGGATGGCCCCAGGAGGCCGCGCTCCGGCTGCTGATGAATAACCTCGACCCGGAGGTCGCTCGCGACCCGGACCGGCTGATCGTCTACGGGGGCCGCGGCAAGGCGGCCCGCGACTGGGTCGCCTACGATCACATCGTGGAAGCGCTTCGATCCCTCGCCTCCGACGAGACCCTCCTGATCCAGTCCGGTAAGGCGGTTGGAGTGTTCCCCACCCATCCGGACGCTCCGCGGGTTCTGATCTCGAACGCAATGATCGTTCCGCATTGGGCGACCGACGACGTGTTCTGGGACCTCGAAGCACGGGGTTTGACGATGTATGGCCAGATGACGGCCGGCAGCTGGATTTACATCGGGACGCAAGGGATCCTTCAGGGAACCTACGAGACCCTGGCGTCTCTCGCACGCATCGAGTTCGGCGCACCGGACCTCGTCGGTCGCTGGTTCTTGAGTTCGGGTCTCGGCGAAATGGGAGGCGCCCAGCCGCTCGCGGTGACGATGTTGGGCGGCGCCGCCTTGGTCGTCGACGTCGACCCGCGCGCCCTTGCGCGCCGGCTCAAGCTGGGGTATCTGGAGCGGGAAGCGCCGGATCTCGATACGGCCCTTCGGTGGATCCGCGCCGCCACCGAGTCTCGAGCCGCGCAGAGCGTGGGACTCTGCGCGAACGCGGCCGACGTCTATCCGGAACTGGTCCGCCGAGGGGTCTGGCCCGACATCGTCAGCGACCAGACCGCCGCCCATGATCTCGTCTACGGATACATCCCAAAGGGAGAGTCCGTCGAGTCCGCGGCGCGACGGCGCGAACAGGATCGGCAGGGATACCTTAGGGACGTGCGTGCTTCCATCGCGATTGAGGCCCAGGCGATCCTCGCACTCCAGGCCCTGGGCGCGAAGGCGTTCGACTACGGAAACAACTTTAGGACCCAGGCCCGGGAGGCGGGCGTCGAGCGAGCCTTCGACATCGCCGGATACGTGCCGCGCTACATTCGTCCGCTGTTCGCGCGGGGCAGCGGGCCGTTCCGCTGGGTCGCGCTGAGCGGGGAAGCGGAGGATATTCGACGGATCGATCGGATGATCCTAGACGAATTCACGAAGGAC
>JAJYUO010000001.1:4275-35822 GCA_021792485.1 Thermoplasmata archaeon | reverse complement strand
CACGAAGGATAGGGAGCGCATCGTGCCGCTCACGAGCCCCGGCGGCGTGTACTTGATGTCCATGGCGTCGGTGACCGCCGCCTCCCAGATCCCGCTCATCTGGCGGGGGCCGATGGTCAACAGCGCCATCCGGGGCCTCTTCAAGGATACGGATTGGCCGGAGTTGGACTACCTCATCGTGGACTTGCCTCCGGGAACGAGTGACGCGCCCTTGACCATCTTCCAGTCGTTGGCCCCCGACGGCGTCGTCATCGTCACCGCCCCCACCGAGCTCTCGGCCGAGGTCGTGGCGAAAGCCTCGGCCATGGCGAAGACATTCGAGGTTCCGATCCTCGGCCTGGTCGAGAACATGGCCTATCTCACGTGCCCGCATGGCGATCGCATCGATCTCTTCGGCCCCTCCCGGGGTCCGGAGTTCGCGAGCCGCATGGGAATCCCGTACCTCGGCAGTCTGCCCATCTTTCCCGGACTGCCCGGGCTCGCGGACGAGGGCCGCATAGAGGAGCTGAGATCCCCCGTGCTCTCGCTCGTGGGGCAGCGAGTGCGACTTCTGCTCGACCGGCTTCGAAAGGCCCGGGGAGAGCCGCCGACGGTCCGTCCCGGTCCCGCCCCGCCCAAGGGAGGCGGATGATCCCTCCCCGCGGCGGCCGCGCTGCGTCGGCGACGATCCTCCGGCGCATCGGCGACCCGTTCGAAGCCGAGGGGGCAGAGTCCGCTCCACCGGCGGAGGAAGCCGATCATGTGGCGATCCTCAACCGGCTCTTCTACGACAGCCAAGTGGACTTGGGAGCGCTCGTCCGCATCGATGATCGGACGTATCTCTGCACCAAGTCGGGGTGGCGGGTGATCGACCGGGGATCGGGGCGCTGATGGGACGGCTCGGCCTTCTCCTCTTCTCCTCCCCGGTGCAACATCGCGGGGTGGAGACTGCGATTGGCCTTGCCGAGGCCGCGAACCGCCTCGGCCACGCGGTGTCGGTGTTCTTTCTCGCCGATGCCGTCTATGCGACGAGCCGTGCGCTGCTGTCGGCGCCGGAGGAGACGGTGGTTCACCGCATCGCGAGGCTACCCTCCAGCGTGGAGCTGACGAACTGCTCGACCTGCGCGCGCTTCCGCGGACTCGGGGACGGCGACGTGCTCCCCAATGCCCGCAACGGGACGCTCGAGGATCTGGTGGAGATGATCGATCGCTCGGATCGATTCATCGCCTTTACCGGAGAGGCATGACCGAGCAGGACCGGTACCGATTGGTGTGGGTGCGTCACTGCCCCCACTCGACCGTCCATCTCGCGGAAGCGATCCGGGTCGCCGCGATGGCCACCGCTCTCGGGTCGACGGCCCGACTCCTCTTCATCGGGGATGGGGTTCGATCGTTGGTCCGCGGGCAGGAACCGTATCGGTACGGCCCCCCGATCGAGAAGATGCTCGGGGGAATCGTGACCCGGGAGGCGCCCGCGCTCGTCCATGGCCCGTCGCTCGCCCGTCGCCGTATGACATTCGAATCCCTTGTGCCCGAGCTCCCGGTCGAAGAGGTGGACGACGCGCGAGCCGCCGACCAGATCTATCGAGCGGACACGGTGGTGGCGTTCTGACCGAGCCGGTCGCCCGTCCACGCCGCTGGATGTTCGTTCGATCCCAAGAGCTGCACGAGGAGGAGGCGGCCGTCCTCGAGGCGCTACGGCATCGCCTCGAGCGAGAAGGGATCGAGGTCATCGACGTGTTGTTCGGCAGCGCGAGCACCGCCGCGGAGAGCGCGGACCTTCGGTCGACGGCATCCCGATCGTGCTGGGTGCTGGAGGACGATGTTCGAGGACGGGGACTGAGGATCGACCGGGATCGGTCCGTCCGGGTCGTAAGCTCGGACGAACTCGTCGCTGAGCTCATGAGTTCGGAGAAGGTGATCGGCCTCTCATGAGCGAGGGAGGAAGGCCCGTTGGCCCCCTGTCCCCGCTGCCCATGCACCCGGCAGGTCCGGCGGAACCGTCGGAGCCCCGAACCGAAACCGCCCCGAAGGAGGTCCGCGTGACCTATATCCGCTACCGCGATCCGAACGCCCTCGAGTTTCCGGAGCGAGCCACCCGGCTTACGGGGCCGGTCTTCCATGCCGCCGGAGTGCTTCTTCGCGAGGACGAACGGTTCCTTGCCCTCGGAGAGGTCGCGTTCGGGGAAGAGAACATACCTCTCGCCGGTCGGTACGGCGCCGACATGTTCCCGGCCTACCGAAACGTGCTCACCGTGCCCAAAGAGTCGGTCCTCGAGCGGCGGGACTTTCGGATCGAGGTGCCGTCGCGCTCGTCCTCGCCGGGATGATCGGAGGATCCGCCGCGCGGCCGGTGACCAGCTAGGTCCGATTACGCTCTGCGCCCCTTCGGACGGGGCGGGGTCCGTGATTTCGGGTACCCAGCCCCGGGGCGACCTCGGGGAAGTGCATCTCAAGACGGATGTCGATCCCGGCCAGAACCGCCGAGGCCCATCTGGACAAACGTAAAGTTAAGTACCGAAGCGCGTTGCGTATGCGAGGCTCTGTCACGGTGTCCGCCAGCGACGCGAAGGCGCATCTGGATGCGCGGGGGCTCTTTTGCCCGATGCCGATCCTTAAGGCGAGCCAAGCGATTGAGTCATTGAATCCGGGAGAGCGGCTGGAAGTGCTCGCGGACGACCCGGCCGCGCCTTCGGACTTCGTGGCATTCTCGAAGCGGACAGGACACCCGCTGTGCGAGAACTCGGAATCGGGAGGGACCTTCCGATTCGTGCTGGAACACAAGTGAGAGGGGAAAACACATGGTAGCAGACGCGGCGGCCACGAAGGGGACGGCGGCGATCGAGCATGCGAAGCAGGAAGGGAAGAAGTCGCTCTTCCTGGTGTTGTCGAAGGGCGGGGCGGACATGGCGTACCCCGCGCTCATCCTCGCGACGACGGCGCGTGCCTTGGGAATGGATGCGCATGTCTACTTCACATTCTGGGGCATGCAACTATTGACCCCGGAGGGGCGGAAGAAGGCCATGGATGTCTTTCCCCCGGACATCCGCGGGGCGCTCGAGAAGAAGTTCCCTTCGGTCGAGCAGTTCATGCAGCAGGCCAAGCAAGCGGGCGTGCACATCCACGCCTGTTCACCGACCATGGACGCCTTCGGCCTGACGAAGGCAAACCTCGTTAGCGAGGTCGATGACGTCATCGGCGCGAGCACGTACCTCGAGTTCGCGTCCCGTCCGGACGCCCTCACCTTGTTCATCTAGGCGCGGGGCGGGAGCGGCCCGTGGAGAGCACATCAGCTCCCACCGTGCCGCAGATGGCCATCGTCCTCACGGAGGACTCCACCGACAAGTTGCTGCCGTTCGCGACCTTGGTGAGCGGGGCGGTCGCGATGGGGATGCGCGTGGACGTCTTTGCGAGCTACTGGGGACTCATGGCGTTCCGCGCGAGGCCCGCCGGAGCTTCCGTTCGGATCGCACCGGGCCACGGAGACGACGGCGCGCGCCTCGAAACCGCGCTCAAAGGAAAGGGAGCCCCGTCGTGGCGATCGATCTTGGAGATGGCCAGGTCGCTCGGCGACCTCCACATCTACGCGTGCTCGCAGTCGATGGAGATCCTCGGGCTCCGTAAGGACGATCTCGACCCCTTGGTCGAGGGGGTGACCGGCATCGCGACGTTCGTCGATCGGACCAGGGACGCTCGCGTGGCGTACTTCGTGTGAGCGGCACCGGAGCATCGCCCGGAACCGCGGAATCCCCGAACGGGCCGCGACGCATGGTCGTCGATGCCCGGGGGAGTTGGTGCCCGGGTCCTCTGATGGAGCTCGTCCGGGTGATCCAGGAGGAGCCGGTTGGCACCGAGTTCGAGCTGTGGTCGAGCGACGAAGGCTCCCGGAACGACGTCCCGCTCTGGCTCGAGAAGGCGGGACACGAGCTCCTGGGCATGACCCGGGAAGAGGGATACGACCGGTACACGATCCGTAAGAAGCACGGTTGAGGAGGAATTCAGCGATGGCAAAGCGCGTCGTAGTGGTGGGAGGCGGGATTGGGGGAACGACGGTGGCGAACCGGATTCGCCGAGCCCTGGAATCGGAGGTGGCGGGCGGACAGGTCCAGATCCAACTCGTCGATCGGGAGGGGATCCATGCCTACCAGCCCGGGTATCTCATGGTCGTCTTCGAGAAGATGCGGCCTGAAGAGACCCGACGTGACGAGAGCCAACTCCTCCATCGCTCGATCCAGCTCGTCAAAGGCGAAGTGGAGAAGATCGACTCGACGGCCAACCAGATCGTCCTGAAAGGAGGAAAGCTCGTTCCGTACGATGTTCTCGTCATCGCCAGCGGCTCGGTGATCCACCCGGAGCTCATCCCGGGGTTCCCCGAAGGGGCCCACAGCTTCTACGATCTCTCGAACGCGATCAAGCTCCGCTCCGCGCTCCACGCGTTCCAGGGCGGCCGTATCGTGGTCTCCGTTGCCGGCATGCCCTACAAGTGTCCGGTCGCCCCGCTCGAGGTGACGTTCATGCTGGACGACTACCTGCGGAGCCGCGGCCTCCGGGAAAAGTCGGAGATCCACTACACCTATCCGATCCCCAAGGTCTTCGGGATCGATACCGTAGCGCAACCCATGCAGCGGCTCATGGGCGAGCGGGGCGTCTCGGTGCACGTCCCGTTCAACGTAGACAAAATCGACCCCGCTGCCAAGACTATCAGCGCGGTGGAGGGCGAGGCCCTTCCCTACGACCTTCTCATCGCCATTCCACCGCATCGCGGTGCGGACTTTGTGGGGGCCTCAGGCCTAGGAGACAAGGGCAACTGGATCCCGACCGACAAGTTCAGCCTCCGAGCGGAGGGAAAGGAGAACGTCTTCGTCCTGGGCGACGCCACCAACATCCCGATCTCGAAGGCGGGATCGACCGCCGACTACGAGGCCGAGGTGGTCACGCAGAACGTGGCAGCGCTCGCCCGCGGGGAGTCTCCGACGGCGCGCTACGAGGGTCGCGTTTACTGCTGGATCATGACCGGGCTCGCACAGGCGACGTACATCAAGTTCGACTATCTCCACCCGCCGCACCCGCCCACACCCTCGTTCGCGCACTACTGGAACAAGGTGATCTACAACCGAACGTACTGGGACCTTACGGCGCGCGCGCTCTTCTAGGGAGAACCCATATGTCCTCTCCTTCGCCCGCCTCCTCTCCCGCGGCATCGCCTCCGGCTTCTCCGGACGATTCGGCAGTGGCGCTCCGAGCCCTGGGCGAGCGGCTCGCCCGCTGGCAGGCGGACGGCACTCTGGACCGGCTCTTCTCGCTGGCGGAGGGCGTGGTCGGCGCGAGCGACGCCATGACGGACCGGATGCTCGGCTCAGCCGGTTCGACCCTCGTCGGGGCGCTGTCGTTGTTGGACTGGATCGCTCAGGATGAGCGGCGGCGGGACGCGGTTCTCCTCCTCATCGACCGGCTCGCCGAGTGGAAGGAAACGGGGGCGCTCGACACTCTGTTCACCCTCGCCGAGGGGCTGGTCGGGGTGGCTCAGGCGACGACCGACGGGATGGTCGCTCATGCGGGATCCTCGGCGGTCGGATGGATGCACTTCGTCGAGTCGCTGCCTCCGAAGGAGGAGATCGAGCCGCTCGTGCACGCCGCTGTGAAGGCGGCGCCGGCGCTCTCGCTTCTTTCGGAGTCGTCCGCATTCCTCGCCGATCCCTCTCGCCGGGAACGGGAGCTTGATCAGGTCCCGACTATCTCGGGAGTATTCGCTCTGAGTCGGGCTCTGCGCGATCCCGACATTCAACGGGGCGCAAAGGTCCTGTTGGCCCTGCTCAAGCAGCTCGGCCGCACTTCGGCGGGCGCCTCCGGGCCTCCCTGAACTCGGATGCGGTCGGCCGAAGACGCCGTCGGCAGAGACCCCGGTCCCGTTTGTGCCCTCGGACGGGATCTGTGGTTCCGGCGGGATATCGATGGGTCGTATGTGATCGGCCTGACCGAGGCGGCCCAGCATCGTATGGGCCCGATCGCCTACTATCGGGGCCCCGTCGCGGGCCGTCGCTACGGTGCGATGGAGCCCGCGCTGAGCCTCGAGTCCGCCAAGTGGGTAGGGCACCTGTCGCTCCCGGCGTCGGGTACGGTAGTCGATACGAATGGCGCGCTCGAGACCGACCCTTCGCCCATCAACCGGGATCCGTACGGCGACGGCTGGCTCTACCGGATGAGGCCGGAGGACCCAGGCGCTCTCGAGGCCCGAGGCCGTAGGGAAAGAACCGGCCGCGGCTGAACGGCAGGCCCAATCGGGAGGCGGTCTGTCGGAAGAGAAGCTGCCGGTCTGGCGCCTCATTGACCTCGGAGCCTGCGCTCCCGAGCGCGCTCAGGCGTTCGTCGAGGCGGTGGCGCCCTCCGTCGCGGACGGCGAGGTCCCGAACACGCTGCTCGTCGCGCGGCCGGCCGCACCGTACGTCTCGCTCGGGTTCCATCAGTCGTTTCTCGATGAGCTCGACCCGGCGTTCCTCGCGCGACGGCCGATGCCGGTGCTGCGTCGCGTGACGGGAGGCGGCACGACCTACCTCGATGAGAATCAGTGGTTCTACCAGTTCGTCTATCGGGAGGAGAAAGGCGACCGAGGGGGCAGCGCGGATCTCCAGAAGTTCCTGCGGGCACCGGTCCGGGCGGCCCGGGACTTGGGCCTCTTCGCCTCGTTTCGCCCCCCCAGCGACTTGGTGGTTCGCGAACGGAAGATCTCGGGCAATGCCGGAGGAGACTGGGAGGGAGCCCGCGTGATCGTCGGGGGCTTCCTCGGTCGGGCCGACGTGCGTTCGATGACGGATGTCCTTCGGTTGCCCGATCCGGCCCTTCGTTCCCTCCTCCGCCGCGAGATTGGTCGGTGGATCACCTCATGGCGCTCGGAACGGGGCCACGTTCCGAGCCCGGAGTCGATGCGCAACGCCCTGGTCAGCGCCCTCGAACGCGAACGGCTCTTCCGCGTTCGTGTCGGAGATCCCACCGACCGGGAGGAGATACGGTTCCGCACGGAGACGCTCGCCCGCCACGCGGATCCCCAGTGGCGGGAGCTGCCGCCCATCCCGCGGCGATCGGAGGATCCCCTGCGCCGCATCCGAGTCGCAGGCCCTCACGGCCTGCTCGTTCTCCGCGCCGCTGATGGCGAAGGGCTCCTCGCCGCCATCGTGGACGGGGACGTAATTCGCGAACGCTACACCGTATCGATCGGTGGGAACGATCGTCCCCGTCTCCTTCCTCCACACTCCGCCGACGCGATGGAACTCGACGGTCGGCTTCGTGGGTTGCTCCCGCTTCACTGAGACGCGCGCGTCGCCGGATCCGTCCTCGGCGGTCGTCGGACCGCCGAAGCGGTATTCTTGTCGGCGGGCCACGCCACGCAAATGGCGAGGGGATGGACGAGGGCCGGGTCTCGGGATCGGGCGGTGGGGTTGGGAGACGCGCCTGCCCGGCTGTCCGCGGCCGCAGGAGGCGGGGAGCGGGGATCGCGCGATCATGGGCCGAAGGGAACTGTCCACGATACGGGACCCCCTCAAGCCGAAGAGTATCGCTTGAATCTACGAGATCCTCGCCAAGGATGCTTCGGACTCCGGCCCACCTCCCACGTCGTTGCCGGGATGGGGGTGCGTCGCCTCCGCCGGCGCGAGCGAAACGCACGCCGAGGGGCCGATTCGGGCAAGTGCGGTTGTCGGGATTTGAACCCGAGTAGGTAGCTTGGGAAGCTACCGTCCTAACCACTAGACCACAACCGCGCGAATGCCCCGGAGAGGGGGGGTGAGATTAGGCTTTGGACGCGGGAGCACGGCGTGCTCCCTCAGAATAGGAACCCCACCGACTCGGAGGGGATGGAGGGAGAGACGGCGATGAGATCCGCGTTGGAGATCAGGCGCTCGGCGGACTGCGAGACGAACCCGGACTGCTGGAGTACCTTACGGGCCCGGGTCGGATCGTCCGAGGAAAGGGCGACGAGGGCCCGCCCTCCGTCCCTCGTGACGAGGATTGCGACGCTCGTGATGTTCACCTTCGCGCGCGCGAGCGCTTCGAGAACCTTGAGGAAGCTTCCGGCCCGATCCTCAAGGCGGACGGCGATCATCTCCCGCTTCTCGACCGTGTAGCCGCGCAACGCGAGGAGTCCTTCGGCGCGCTCGGGATCGCTCACGATCATCCGAATGCGGCCGCGGGTCGGCGTGGAATCGACGCTGATCGCCGCTAGGTTGATGCGTTCCTTGGCGAGGAGTCGCGCGACCTCCGCGAGCATGCCGGGCCGGTTCGGCAGTGAGAGGGAGATCTCGTGCAGGGTCATCGGCATCGACCCACTCCCCCGGTCCCAGAAAATGATGACGGGCTACGCTCGACGGGCTTCCTTTGGCGCCGCGCGTATTTATATCCGGCCTCAGGTCGAAACGGTGCTCGGGGTCAGGTGACCGAGCGGGCACGCCCCATGCGGGGCCACGGAACTATCGGAACGGTGCGGCGTCGGCGTCGGAGCTCTCGGTCCCGGCGGGGGGTCGCATCGATCATCGGGGCCCTCCTCGCCCTTCTGATCTTCCTCGTGGCGTTCGGTCTCGTCCTGACCGAGGCGGTCCCCGTATGGATGGCCCAGGATGAGATCGCGCTCTCCCGCGGAGCGACGAGCGCGCTCACCAACCTCCAGGCCACCCTCGTCGTTCAGGCGTCGACCGGCGCTCCGCGTACGGCCTTCACGCCGATTCCCCTCGGATCCGGGTCGGTGCCGGTCCTCGCTGTTCCCACGGTGGGCTTCGCCGAGTTCCTCTCGGGCGTCCCGACCGGCTTCATCAACGTCACCTGGACGAACGCGACGACCGGCACGGTGCAGTTCGAGAACGTCTCGCTCGGAGCCGTCGAGGTGAGCCTCCCGAACCGCTACACCACCCCGCAAACGCTTACGATGGAGGACGGGGCGGTCCTCGCCTCGGAAGGAACCGCGCCGACGACGGTCGCCTATCCCCCCGCGCTCGCGATCCTCCCCGGCGCCCGCGGTCCTTCGGTCGCCCTCACTCTGGTTTCGATGACGGGAATCGCGGAGAGCGTCAGCGGCCCCGGCACTCAGGAGATCGTGGACACGCTCACCGGATCCGCGACGTTCCACGAAGCCTCGAGCGCTTCTTCCGCCCTACCGGACGGGTTCACGTTCGTGATCGGCAACGCGTTCGCGTGCGCGTGGGGCAGCTACCTCTCCGGGATCGCTTCGGGAGCAGGATTGACCCCGTCCGAGTTCACGCTCAGCGGCCCCACCAGCTGCGCGGGACCCCAACCGTCGTTCGGTGTCGTGTCGCTGTCGATCCACGCCATCGCGTCGATGAGTCTCACCGTCGGTGATGTCGCGATCTCGTTCGCGGCGGGCACGGGGTGAAGGGACGGATGGAACCCGCGTGGGAGCCGGCCCGGGTACGCCCGTTCGTGCCGCCGGTCGCGGTCGCACCGGATCGCCCGGACCGGTCGACCTACCCGTACCGCCGCGAGGTCGCGCCTCCGTTCGCCCGCGTCGAGGTCACCTTCGATCCAAGCTCGGCGTCCCTGCGCTACGAAGTCCACGAACCCACGCTCACCGGGGAAGAGCGGGAGGCGAGCGACGCGCTCGACTGCGCGTTGCCCCGGATCCTTCCCCCTCTCGCGGGACATGCGAGTCCCGAGCAGCGGGCGAACCACCTCGACCGTGCGGTGAACGACTTCCTGACCGCGCGGTATCCCACCCTGTCGCGGGCGTCCCGAGAGCGCATCCTGTACTTCCGGCGACGCGACGCGATCGGTTACGGGCCGATCGATGCGATCCTGCGGGACCCGGAGATCGAGGACGTGTCGTGTGACGGGGTCGGCTCGGCAGTCTATGTCTATCACGCGCGGTTTGAGTCGATGCGCACGAACGTCGTCTTCGCCGATGAGAGCGCCCTCAACGGATACGTCGTCCGTCTCGCCCAACGATGCGCTCGTTCGGTGAGTGGGGCACGACCGCTCCTGGACGCGTCGACCCCCGAGGGCCACCGCGTCCAGCTCACCTACGGCCGCACGGTCAGCGGCCACGGTTCGACCTTCACGCTGCGGCGCTTCCGCGACCGGCCCTTCACCCCGATCGACCTCGTCCGGAGCGGGACTCTGAGTGCCGAGACCGTCGCGTATCTGTGGCTGGCAGCCGAGCACGGCGATTCGATGATCGTCGCGGGAGGGCCCGGCGCCGGGAAGACGAGCACGCTCAACGCGATCGCCCTCTTCGTTCCGCCGTCGGCCAAGATCGTCTCGATCGAGGATACGCGTGAGATCAATCTCCCCCACCCGAACTGGGTTCCTTCGACGACGCGCACCGGCGCCTCGGCCCTCGAGGTCGGAACCGGGCGGGCCCGGGATATCGACCTCTTCGACCTCCTGAGCGCGGCGCTTCGCCAGCGGCCGAGCCACATTGTCGTCGGCGAGGTACGAGGCCGCGAAGCCCACACGATGTTCCAGGCGATGAATACCGGCCACGCCACGTACGCTACCATGCACGCGGACTCGCTCCGAGCGCTGGTCCAGCGGTTGGAGAGCCCGCCCATCCAGGTGCCGCGCGCGTTGCTCTCCGCGCTCCGGGAGGTGCTGATCGAGACGGTGACCCGCACCCCGTCGGGACCCGCGCGTCGCCTGCGGGAGCTGTTCGAGGTACGGGGAGTGGATGACGACACGGGCGAGGTCGTGAGCACGCCGGTCTTCACATGGGATGAGGCGACCGACACCTTCCACTACCTCGGGCATTCCTATTTGTTCGAACGGATCGCGGCGTCGACCGGCCGCTCGATCGAGGCGGTCGACGCGGAGTTCCGTCGCCGCACCGAGGCGGTCCGTGCCCTGGCGGAGGCGGGCCGGCCGATGGATCCGAATGACGTGTGGCAGTGGATCCGCGAGAACCGTCGGTGGGCGACCGGCCCCGCGGAGGCACCGTGACGGGCGGGACCGCCGAGCGACTCGGTCGGGCCGGGGGCGGGTCGAGGCTCACGGTCTTCGATCGATGGGCCTGGAAGATATTCGGGCGGAAGGAGGAGGATGCCGGTGCCGCGTACGATGCGCTGACCCGGGCGCACTGGCTCCGGACGCCGGGAGAGTTCCGGGCGTACGCGCTCCTCCTGACCGTCGTGATCTCCCTGGCCGCGGCGGCCGTTGCGGGCGTGGTCGCGGACCTTCTCTTCCGGTGGATGAGCCCGCTGGGTATCGTCGGGGTCGCACTCGGCTGCGCCGGTGTCGCCGGCGGGCTCGGCTACGCGTTCGTCTCGGATCTACCGAACTCCCGAGCGCTGGCCCGACGGCAAGGGATCGATCGCCACCTCCCGAGAGCGCTCGGCTTCGTGGCGGCCATGAGTTGCGCCGACGTCCCTCTCGATGAGATCTTCCGCGACCTCGCTGGCCAGGCGATCTACGGCGAGGTCGCGAACGAGGCGGCATGGATCGTCCGGGACACGGACCTCCTGGGACAGGACATCCTGTCGGCGGTTCGAGCCGCGGTGCGTCGCAGTCCGTCGCCCGGATGGGAGGAGTTCCTCCAGGGGCTCGTGACCACCGCCGAGAGCGGGGGCGACCTGCGCTCGTACTTTCTCGCTCAGGCGGATCGGTACGAGCGCGACGGCGCGGTGCGCGTCCAGAGCCAGCTCGAGCGGCTCGGCACCTACGCCGAGGCGTACGTGACGGTCGCGGTCGCCTTCCCGCTCTTCTTGCTCGTGATCCTGACGGTCTTCACCCTCATCGAGGGAACGGCGGACCACCTCCTCACACTCGTTTGGCTCACCGCGCTCGGGATCATCCCGGCCGCCGAGATCGCCTTCGGAGTATTGTTCCGGCGGCTGGGGGAGGACGCATGAACGCATCGAAGACGGCCCCGACGTCGAGCCGCGTCGACGGGTTTCGGGCGGGATATTCGCACGAGCGGGCCCGGCGCCGCGATCGCGCGGCGCTCACCGGCTCGATGGTTGCCGCCCTCGCGCTGTGGGTCGTCGCCGGACTCAATGCCGCGGGAGCGGTCGCCATCGAGGTCCGGCCGGGCGAAGGCGCCGGATGGAACCCGGCGCTCGACTTCGTCGTTCTCGGATTCGTCGCCCTGTTGCTACCGTACGGGATTGTCCGCGCCCGCCATCTCCGCGCTGTGGAGGCAATCGAGCAGCGCCTTCCGGATTTCCTGGCCGATGTGGCAGAGTCCGGTTCCCAGGGGCTTACGCTCGCCGATGCGATTCGCACCGCCGCGCGCGGACAGTACGGGCCTCTCACCCCAGAGATCCGGCGCATGGCGACCGAGCTCAACTGGGGCGTCCCTACCGAAGAAGCCCTCGCCGGCCTACGAGACCGGCTCGCGACACCGCTCGTGGCGGAAGCGTTCGCCGTTGTGGGCCGGGCCCAGGCGACCGGCGGCCGCTACCCCGAGGTCCTGCGCCGGGTGGCCCACGACCTCCGCGCGACGCAGCTCATGCGAACGCGCCGACGCGACATGATGCGCACCTACGTCGCCGTGGTGACGCTCGCCTATGCCGTCTTCCTCCTGACCGTCTATGTCCTCGCCGCGGTCTATCTCCCCGAACTCCTGACCGCCGGCGCCTCCTCCGGATTCGGCTCGGTGAGCTACCTCGTGGGGGCCTCGGTCGTCGCGAGCTTGTTCCTCGCGTTGTTCGTCGCGGTGATCGCCCACGGCGTCGGCGACGGGATTGTCGCCGGGTTTCTCTACCGCGGTCGATTCGCGGAAGGGTTGACGCTCTCCGCCGGACTCCTGATCGTCGGGTGGGTGGTCTTGCGCTTCGCGGTGGCTCCGATCGCCGGAGGCGGGTAACCCGTGTCCGCGCGGCTCGCGCCCGGGCCCGGCGTCCGAGCGGCCGCGGAGGTTGGCCCGGGGGAAGGTTCGGGCGACCCCTCCTACCGCATCGTCGAACCCGCGCTATCGGCGGAGGAACGGCGATGGCTCGGTGAGATACGGCGGCGGCTGTTCGCGAGGGATCTCCTCCGACCGAAGAACGGGGCGGACGCGGAAGCCTGCCTGCGCGAGCGGATCGCGACCGTCGCACGCGCGGACCTTCAACTCAAGGATCCGGATCTTCAGGATCGCCTCACCTACTACCTCATCCGGGACTTGGTCGGGTTCGGGCGGATCGACGTGCCGATGCGCGATCCCGATGTCGAGGATATCTCGTGCGACGGCGTGGGGATCCCGCTGTTCGTTCAGCACCGCCGCTGGGGCTCGCTGGTCACCAACGTCTGCTTTTCGGATCCGCACGAACTGGACCTCTTCGTCGGGAATCTCGCGCAGCGCGCGGGCCGCCACCTCTCGATCGCCGAGCCGCTCGTGGAAGGAACGCTCCCCGGGGGCGCTCGGCTCCAAGCCAGTCTCGGGGCGCAGGTCACGACCCGCGGATCGACGTTCACCATCCGTCGGTTCCGAGAGCGGGCGCTCTCGCCCACCGACCTTGTCCGCTCGGGAACGATCGACGCGCAGACGATGGCCTACCTGTGGCTCGCGATAGAAGCCGGCCGATCGTTCGTCGTCATCGGGGGTACGGCGAGCGGAAAGACGACGACGCTCAACGCCCTCCTCCATTTCGTTCCGGCCGAGCGCAAGATCGTGTCGATCGAAGACACGCGAGAGCTCTACCTTCCCCAGGAGAACTGGGTGCCGCTCGTGACCCGCGACGCCGCGCCCTGGGCCGAGGAGGCGGGGAGCCGGCCGGCGGGCGCTGTCGACATGTACGACCTGCTCAGCGCCGCGCTCCGTCAGCGCCCGCAGTATCTCGTAGTCGGCGAGGTTCGGGGACGGGAGGCCTACACGGTCTTTCAGGCGATGTCGACCGGTCGGACCTGCTGCGCTACGTTCCACGCGGAAAATCTCCGGGCGATGGTCCAGCGGATGGAGAACCCCCCCATCTCGCTCCCCCGCGCGCTTCTGGGGGCCCTGCCCCTCGTCCTCGTCCAAGCGCTGGTGCGGGTCGGCGACACGCCGGCCCGGCGCGTTCGATCGGTCGTCGAGATCGACGGGCTCGACCCCGAGACCGAGGAGGTCGTGGCGAGCACGATCTATCGTTGGGACGCGGCGAGCGACCGGTTCAGGACCAGCGGCCAGTCCCGGCTGCTGGAGCAACTCGCCCGCGAGCGGGGCGTCGGGATCGACGCGATCCAACGGGAAGTCGAACGTCGGCGATGGCTCCTCGAGCGATGGGCTGGATCGAACGGGGAGGACCCGGTGGCGCCCGACTCGTTCCTGCGAGATGCGGCGGCGTACGCCCGGGATCCGGAGAGTGCGCTCTCCGCGGCCCTCCGAAGAGAGGAGGGTCCCTTCTCGCCTCGCGTCGGCGGTACTCCGTGACCGGGGTCTCGCGCGGTGCCCCGTACGCGCGCTTTCGACTTCCGGGTACGCGGGGATCGATCGAACTCTACCGCGAGGACGGGTTGGTCGGACTCGGGCGGCGAGCGAAACCGCGGTCGCTGGACGTGATCGTCACGTCTCCTCCGTACAATCTGGGCCAACCGTACACGACCTACCGGGACCGCCGGCCTCGGAACGAGTACCTCCGCTGGATCGGCGACCTCGCCGCGGCCGTCGATCGCGCGCTCTCCGGCCGGGGTTCGTTCTTCCTCAACGTCGGGAGCCCTCCACGGGACCCCTGGCTCGCCTGGGACGTGGCCCGGGAGGTCGGCAAGACCTTCGTCCTTCAGAACGTCCTGCATTGGGTGAAGTCGATCGCCATCGAGCGACGGTTCGCCGGGCGGGCCGCCGGCCTCGGCCGGGACGTCGCCTTGGGACACTACCGCCCGATCGCCTCCTCCCGGTACGTCCACGGCGCCCACGAGTACATCTTCCATTTCACCCGGCGCGGAGACGTGTCGATCGACCGGCTCGCCCTGGGCGTCGCCTACCAGGACCCGTCGAACGTGCATCGCTGGAGGTCGGGACGGGACCGGCTTCGGTGCCGGGGAAACACCTGGTTCCTGCCGTACGCCACGATCCAGCGGAGAAGCCGGGACCGCCCCCACCCGGCCTCGTTCCCGCCGGAGCTCGCGGAGTGGTGTATCCGGCTCCATGGTCGCTTGCGGGTACGACGGTGGGCCGACCCGTTCGTCGGGATCGGGTCGAGCGCGGTGGCCGCGGTCCGGACCGGGCGGCCATTCCTCGGGTTCGACATCGATGCAGCGTATCTGGCGGTGGCACGGGACCGGGTCCGAGCCGCGCTCGAGCGCGGCGAGGGAGGGTTCAGTTCTTCGAGCGGCCCGGGTCGTTCTCGTCCGGCGGCGGGCTCCACTCGCGCATCGGCCCCTTCTTGACGCCACCGGCGCGCGCGAGCAGGTTCTTCGTCCCCCGCTTCGCGCTGTGCGTCGCGCTATAGAGGACGTCTTTGGCCGCGATCGCGGCGCCACGGGTCTTCGATCCGATCGCGAATCCGGCGTCCGTGAGCGCCGACGGCAGCCCCCGCAGCTCGTCCTCGACATCGATCCGGAGGTGGTTCATGTCGCGGCGGATGTCGGCGATCGAGCGTTCGGCCTCGGCGCCGGTCTCGTCGCTCAGCCGGCTGATCTTCCGGTCGAGCCTCTCGATCTCCACCGAGAAGTCGTGGCCGATCCCCTTGACGGCCTCTTTGATCTGATTAAGGTGCGTGCGCAGCTGAGACTGCTCGCGGTTGTCGGCCATGATCGATCGACCCAACGCGCTAGGTCCGGGGCAGCGGATAAAGATTGAGCCGGCTCGGAGACGAATCCGCCGGTCGGCTCGGAGCGGGCGGTCAGCCCCCCATGCGGCGATCGGCGCGCCGACGTCGGCCCGCGCCCGCGGCCGCCGAGGGCTTCGGCACTGCCAGGGGGGCTGCGGCGACCGGGCGGTGCACGACCTCGGTGTCGTGGGCCCACCGTACCAAAAGTTCGACGCCCAGTCGGGACGGATCCGTCACCACGAGCTCGCCGCCGATCGTGCGCGCGATCGCCCGCGCGGCCGTTTCGTACTCGGCGTGCGGCGATTTCAGGAGAATCATCGAGAAGCGGAGGGGCCGGACCTTGGCGAGCTCCCTAGCGCGGTCGAGGGCCGCGCTCATCGCGGAGTCCAGCTGACCGGCCCGGACGATGCCGTCCGTATCGGTGTAGGCCTCGGGAAGGCCGTCGGTGATGAGGAAGAACTCCCGTCGGCTCACCGCCCGCGCGCTACCGAAGAGGTGGGCCGCGGTCCGAAGCGCCTCGGCCGTGTTCGTGAAGGCGCCGGGGGAAGAGCTCCAGAGCTCCGCAAGATCCATCACCTGGACGACGTTATCGAAGGCGAGAACGTCGATCGTCGCGGTCGGGTATTTGCGACGGATCGCGACGTAGAGCGCGAGCAAGGCCTTCTTCGCCGCCTCGAGCTTGCCGTCCTCGGCCATGCTGCCCGAGCGATCGAGGGCGAGCACGACTTGGACGGTCTCGCCCGTCGCCTCGCGGTAAATGTAGCTCGTCGACTCGTCCAAGTGCTTCTGCCCTACGAGCCGGGCCGCGATCAGCGAACTCGGAACGTCGAGGCGGGCGACCTCGTCCGGCTGACGGAGGCGCGCCTTCTCGTAGATCCCCGTGGCGGCACCGCCTCGGAGGGCGAACCGCACTTCCGCCGGGACTCGGTGCTCCTCCTCCGCCAACAAGAGGCGGGCGAATCGCTCGACCAGGGCGTAGGTGACCGCGAGGCCCTGAGGAGTCGTCACCACCATCCCGCGCTCCCGCAGTTCGCGATCGATCCGACGGTCCTCGGCCTCCCGGACTTTTCGTTCGATCTCTGTCTGGTCACGCGCGAGGGCAGCGTGCTTCTCCTCTTCCAGCCGGCGACGCTGGGCCTCGGCGTCGCGTCGCTTCTGCTCGGCCTGCCTCCGAAGGTCGCTCTCGCTCGTTCGGATCTGCTGACCGACGCGCTCGGAGAGTTCCGTCTCTTGGTCCGCCGAGAGTCGGGCGAGCGCTTCTCCGAGCGCGGAAGGTCCCAAGGTCCGGCCGTCCACCGAGAGAGCGGCGATCGGGAGGCGGCGGCCGGCTTCGGGCTCGGGCCTCGCCCCGGCCGATCGTCGGTGGAAGAGGCGGGCGAAGAGACGGGAGAACCAGGCCCGCAGGCGCTGCCACAGCGAGAGGTGGGGAGGTTGGTTCCAGGAGGCGGTCGGGAGCAGGAGGGCGGCGGTAACCTCGGGCGCCAGTTCGGGTAAAGCGAAGGCCGCGCGCCCCCGGGCCCGGCTCGCGCGCAGCTTCTCTTCCAACTGGGCGATCTCCCGGTCGATCTCCTCCTTCGTGCGGCGTTCCGCGATCGAGAGCTCCTCTAGGCGCCGATCGTACCCTTCGGCCGAGCGCACGATGTCACGCTCCGCCTGCCGGCGGACCCGCTCGCGCAGGGCGGCGAGGCGCCGCTCCAGTTCGGCGTCCTCGCGGGCGCGTTCCCGGACCAGCGCGTGCGCGCCCAATGCGCCGTTCTCGGCGACGGCCCGTACGAGCGCGGCGGGATCCAGCGTGTCGAGAAGGTCGGCGGAGCGGACGTCGTCCGGGTACCCCGCGCAGTCGGGCAGGTGGATCTCGGCGTCAGAGGCTGGCGTCGTCGTCCACGCCCTCCGGGCAGGAGAAGAGCGAGAACTGCTCGAGCAACCGGAACTCCTCGAGCGCCACGGCGTGGTTCCCGAGGCTCGCGGGCGGGTGCTCGATGGAGCCTACCCATGCGGCGAATCCGCGGAACTGCGGGAACAGCTCTCCCTCGTTGTGGAGCTGGGCGGCGAGCTTCGGATCGGAGGTGAGCCGTCGCCCTTCCCCGATCAGGCTCTGGGCGTCCGGGTCCCTCTCCTTGAGGGGCCCGCGAAAGAACCGGCACCAGTAGACCCCGGCGCTGCGCTTCAGCGCCGGCTCGAGGTACTGCCCGACGAACTCGGCGACACGCTTCTCGTTCTGTTGGAACGACTCGCCGCTGCGCGCCCGGATGCGCCCGCGCATCGCGTGGATCAGCCCGCACTTGAGGTCGTCCGGGTTCGGGATCGAACGCCCCTGGAGCAACGCGATCGCGCTCGTGCGCGCCGCAACGTCGATGAGCGTTCGGTTCGAGCCGACCTCCCCGATATCGGGATTGTCGTCCGAGTTCCGCAAGCGCCAGGCCTCGATCACGCGGATTCCCGCGTCCGTGAGAATCTCGGGTACGAAGCCGAAGGGACGGTCCCCTCCCCCTACGGTCACGATCCGCCGGTTGTCCGCATGATGGCGGTTGTAGCCGACGTGGAGGCTCGAGAGTCGGTCGGAAAGCGGGTCGTTGATGTTGTCGAGATCGGAGAGGTTCGACGTGCAGACGGCGAGGAACTCGGCGGGGAAGCTCTCGCGGGTCTTGGCCGGAGTGACGGTCCCCTCCTGCAGCGCTTGGAGCAGTACGTTCTGCGTGCCCAGCGGCAGCTTCCCGATCTCGTCGACGAGGAGCATGCCGCGGTTCGCTTGGAGCAGCTTGCCGGGCTCGAGGACGAGGGGGCTCATCGGGTCGCCGATCTCTTCGAGACGGCGGAGATTGATGTTTCCCGTGAGGTGGTCGGGGAAGACCTCGGAACTCCCCTGGAGGCGGGCGAAGCCGAAGCCCTCGTGCAGCCGAACGAGCTCGGCGGGGACCGCCGATGCGTCGATCGATCGTGGATCGAAACGGGTCGCGTCGTGTTCCGGCGCGAACCGCCGACGGCAGATCGGGCAGGGAGGGAAGCGGTCCGCGGTATCCGGATCGACGATGCTCAGCGGATGGTCGAGCACCGGGCAGCCCTGGACGGCCCACGCCTCCTTTGGGAACAGCTCCCACAGGTCCTTCGCGAGGCTCGTCTTGCCCGCACCGGAAGGGCCGAAGAAGAGGACATGGGCTCCCGAGAGGAGGGCGGCGGTCAGGTCCTCGTAGGTCTGGGCCGGTAGGACCGTGTGCGGGAAGAGCGCGGCGAGCGCTTCGGTCCGAGCGGCCCCGGCCTTCTGAGAGGCGCTGAGCCGCTCGAGAATGCGAGCGCGCAGGCGTTCCGCCGAACGTACCGCGACCTCGCCTGCCGCCCTCAGGTCCTGAGCGCTCGCGCGAGATCCGACAGGAATCGACTCTGGGCGGGCGGCCGCGGCCATGCGGCGCGGAGCTGGGATGCGGTTATCTCGTTTGCCGAGCGACCATCGATTCGCCCGAGCAAGGGAGGACCGCCCGGAGGGAAGCCCCGATCGAAACGGGATGCCTGCCCGTCGCCAGCATTAAGTACGGCACCCCGCTCGGTCGGCCCCTCGAAAATGCCCGAGAAAGAGACCCCCACTCGCAAGGCGGCCGCAGCGCGGACGGTCAAGGACAAGTGGCGGTCCAAGATCTGGTACCGAGTCCAGGCCCCCGGTCTCTTCCAGCACGCGCTCCTCGGCGAGACACCGGCCAACGAACCGGAGCAGTTGGCCGGGCGCACGCTAGAGACGACCCTCGAGGAGGTTTCGGGCGGGGCCGATCTCGCCAAGGCCCATGTCAAGCTCCGTTTCCAGATCACGCAGGTAGGCGCCGATCAGGTCGCCCAGACCCAGTTCATCGGGCACGAGCTCACGAGCGACTACGTGCGCCGCCTCGCCCGCCGAAAGCGGTCGAAGATCGACCTCTCGGTCGAGGTGACTACCCGCGATGCCGTCAAGATGGTGCTCAAGCCGGTCGCCGTCGGGGAGCAACGCCTGCAGACCCGTCTGCGCGCCGAGCTGCGCCACCGGATCGAGGAGATCCTCGTCGAGGAGGCCGCCCAGCGCTCGGCCGTCGAGCTCGTCCGGGAGGTGCTCGGGGGGGAGCTCACGAAGCTCCTCGCTCACGGTGTGAAGCCGTTGTATCCACTCAAGAAGATCGAGATCCGTCGCTCCGACGTGCTCGGACAGATCGCGGAGGAACTTCCGTCTTCAGAGGCGGCGGAGGTCGGCGCCCCTTCCGACAGCGACGCGATGCCGACCGCCGCGGATGCTCCGGCTCCGTCGGCGTAGATACGGGTCGGAGGGGGCGATGGCCCGGTCCACCGGTCGGTTTCCTGTCGGAGTGGCTCAGCCTGGTAGAGCACGGGACTCATAGCGCGGTGCGCGGGCGCACCGCGGGAGAGATCCTGGGGCCGGGGGTTCAAATCCCCCCTCCGACACTCGGGACCGACGCCCGGAAGGTCCATCCCGTCGGCCATCAACGGGAAAACGTGTCCTCGAATGGATGGGGGGCTTCCCCCCGTCCATCCTCCCGCGCTCGGATCGAGCGATCGGATCCGGGTCGCCCGACTTCAATCGTCCTCCCGCCGATCACCCATCGCGCGATCGGCGGCCCACGATCAGACCGCGGCCGGTCGAAAATTCGGGAGGTCGCACAAACCGAACCCGGAACCCGGCCTGTCGCAGGATCTCGGCGATTCGTTCACGCGGTACCATGAGGCCCACGTCGATATCGTCCCGGTAACGAACCTCTTTCCCCGGCTCGGCTAAAAGGTAGTGGTAATGGATCAACGACCGGTTCCTCCGGCGGCGCGACGTGGCCAAACGCACGAACGTTCGCTCGGAGTTCTGTTGCGTCACCAGATGGATGTGTCCGGGCTTCCAATCGCGAGGATCGATCCACGGTTCCACGATCGCGACCCCACCGGGCCGGAGGTGACGCGCGAAGTTCGCGAACGTCCTTGCCAGCTCCCGCTCGGACGAAAGGTGGCCGATGGCGCTGAATAGGCAACTGAGAACGTCGAACCGTTCTCCGAGATCGAACGTGCGCATGTCGCCTGTCACGAGTCGGATCCCCGGCAGTCGACGCCGGGCGATGCGCAACATCTGGGGGCTCAGGTCGACGCCCACAACCTCGTAGTCGCGCCGGAGGAACTCGAGATGACGACCGGTGCCGCACGCCACATCGAGCCAGCGTTCGACCGGCCCGTGGGCCGACGCGCCGGCAAGGTCCTTCAACGCCCGGCATTCGTGGCGGTAGTCTTTCGCCGCGTAGGTTAGGTCGTAGATCGCGGCGAGTTCGTGGAACATGAGCGGCCCGCGCCTCGGCATCCGATCGACCACGAGCCGGACGGCTGATGAGCTTGTCCGTTCGGCTCGTGGCTATCCCGGCGTGTCGGTCCTTGGAACGGTCAGGCGAGGGTCATCTAGTTGAAACTCCGTGCCGCACCGAAGGCAGTAGACGTAGCAATGGACGTCCCCGCTGACCGGAGGGCTCAGGAGCCCTTCACAGACCGGGCAGCGGGAGGGAAACGGGTTCGGGAGGACTGATTCGGAGCCGGGAGCCGGCCGCGGCATGCGGGAATCCTGTCGCGCATGCATACGGCGGATTCCCTTGAGCGCTTCGGTGGGAGGGCGGGGGCTCGGAACCGCCGTCCCGTCCGGGGGTCGCGAGGCGGCGGCAGAGCCGGCTATTTGGACGGGGCACCGATCAGTCTGAACCCGATGCCAGGACCGTAGTGCGACGGACCCCTCGAGAGCTGGATGTTGAGCACCCCAAGCGGCTCGAGCATGCGGGCGTTCCTCAGAGGTCCCGCATCGACCGCGTGGAAACCGATATCCTTGCCGAGCCGGAGGACCTGGGCCTTCGCTTCCGGATCGTCCGCGGCCACGAAGAGGCTGATCGGCTCGCCTTGAATCTTCCCCGTCGACATGTGCACCGCGAACACCGTATTGAATGCTTTGACCACGCGAGCGCCGGCCGCCCATTCTTGGAGTTCCTCTGCGCCGCTTTTGCTCGGGTCCCCCGTATAGGACGAGTAGTCGGGACTCAGCAGATTCGTCGGATCGACCAGAACCTTCCCGCGAACGTCGCCGAGCTCCTGCACCGTCGCCCTTCGGGCCGGTCCCGGCACTGCGAGGATGAGGACGTCGCCCCACGATGCTGCGAGGGAAACGTCCTTCGCATCGTGGCCCGTCGTTCGAACTTCGTATCCGGCTCGTTCGGCGCCCTGCTGAATGGCGTTGGCCACGTGACCGCGGCCGATGATGGCGATCTTCGGCTTGGACATGATAGAACCCATCGTCGATAGGAGGGAGAGATACAAATGGATGAACGGGAACGCCCACCAGCGCATTTCCCGCTCGTGCGGAACCTCGCGATCGGTGAGTTCGCGATACCGATCGTTCGCGCGCGGGGCGATCCGAGCTCACCCCGCGGCGAGGGAGCAAAGAGTCGTGCCGTCCGTTGCCCGCGACGGTTCCTTCCATCGCTTGGGCGTACTCCTCCAACCGCGTACGGATCCGAACGCCACCGGGCCGTAGTGGAGGGCGAACCTGCGCCCCCTCGCGGGCCCCCACTCGCAGCTCGTGCCGGTTGTCACCTCATGCGCGTAGGGATGTGCCAGCTCTTTCGGAATGGGGATTCGGCTATGCTAGGGGCGACGCGCGAGCGAGGGCGGTCGCGTCGCCCGGAGGGAACGGTACGTCCGTCGGGAGGGCCCGTCCCGGTCGAGCGGTCGGCACCCGATTTACGCCGATGGCGCCGACGTCGTCGCGGCGGGCCGCTTCCAGATGAGCGCGAGGATCCCGCCGACGATGGCGAGGATGGCTCCGATGTAGAACCCTCCGCCTCCGACGAAGCTGATGATCGCGCAGATGAGAACAACGACTCCTGCCATCTGAGCGCTCTCGGGGTGGTTCTTCATCCGAAGGGCGAAGACCAGTATCAGGACCCCCATCAGGAGCGCCAATACCGCCAACCCGATGGCAATCCCCGCGGCGAAGCCGAAGCCGAACGATAGGCTGACCGACGCGAGAACGGCATACAGGATCGCCAGGATGATGCTCAGGAAGAGCACCAAGATGCCACCAACCAGAGACAGAAGATAGGCTGTCCTCGGGTACGACTCGGCGCCTTGCATAGATTCCCGGATGATGTCCTGTATTTCAAACCTATCGCTCAACGCAAACGAATTCGCCTGCCTTCCCTTCGGGATCTTCGCGCAGGTACGGCCACCGTAGCCCGGCCCTCGCCCGCTTCCTGCCGACGACTATGAATACCCCGGCCCGTTCTCCCCGCCATGGGCCCGACCATCGAGGTCCGACTCGACGGTTGGCTCCGCCAGTTCGGTCCGAAGCCCCGCGAATCGGTGGAAGCCGATTCGGTCGATCACCTGATCGATAGTCTCGAAGAGCGGTACCCCCGCCTCAGGTTCAAACTGCGCGACGAGACTGGCCACCTCCGCCGGCACGTGCGCGTGTTCATCGATGGGGAGGATGTGAGTGGAACGACTGCGGGATCGACACCCCTCTCGGGGGCCGGGGTCGTCGACATCCTGCACTCGATCGCCGGAGGATAGACGGCGGCATGCCGGAACGAAGAAGTCGAATCCAGATCCTGCTCGGCACCCGGAAGGGAACCTTCGTCGTCGAGGGTGACACGCGCCGGCACTCATGGAGGGTCGGTCGGCGGGCGCACGAGGGGGACGAGGTCTACCACGTCGTCGCCGATCCCCGCCACCCCGGAAGCCGGTACGCCGCCGTCAACAACGGGTTCTGGGGACCCGCCGTTCATCGGTCCCAGGACGGAGGCCGCACGTGGAAGGAGATCGCGACCCCGCTCCTCCCGCGCACGAAGGCCCGGCGGAACCGCACGCACCCCTCCGCGCCGGTCGCCAACCTCTGGCACATCGAGCCCGGTCATCCTCGCGAGCCGAACGTGCTCTTCCTCGGTGCCGACCCGCACCTCCTGTTCCGTAGCGACGACCTAGGCAGGAGTTGGGAGTCCGTCGATAGCATTAACGAGCACCCGGCGCGAAAGGATTGGGCCCCCGGGGCCGGCGGCGCGTGCCTCCACACGATCCTCATCGATCCCCGCGATCCGAAGCGGATGTACGTCGGCCTATCGGCGGTCGGGACGTTCCGCACCGAGAACGGGGGTCGCAGTTGGACCCCCACGAACAAGGGCGTCCTCGCCCCTTTTCTACCGAACAAACACCCTGAGACCGGCCAGTGCGTGCACCACGTCGTGCCGGACGCGGCGAACCCCGATACGTTCTACCGCCAGGACCACGGTGGGATGTACGTCTCCCACGACCGGATGGATCGGTGGATTCGGATCGGTCGGCCGCTGGGGGACGATTTCGGCTTCTGCGTCGCGAGCCCGTCGGCGGCGCCCGGGAGGGCGTACTTCGTCCGGCTCGATGGGCGCGACCGAACGACGGGGATAGGGCACTTCCAGGTCCAGGAATGGAACGACGAGAGGCAGAAGTGGCGGACCCTCGTCCACCCGAATGCGTTCCCGGGCCACTATGCGGTTCACCGTGAGGGGATGGCGACCGACAACCGGGAGGAGCCGGGGATCTACGTGGGCACGACCACCGGTCATCTCTTCGTAAGTTCGGACGGCGGCTCTTCCTGGCGGCAGGTCCCGTTTGGTTTCCCCGGGATTCACTCCGTCAGCGTTGCGAACCCGTCCACCGGGTAGCGCCGCCCTCGGAGCTAAATCGCCGATCGGCGTACGGTGGCGATGCCCGGGCCCGCGATCTCTCCGGCCACGCGTTCGAAGGTCGCCCGTTCCGTCCTCTCCCGCAACATCCGCTTGCGCCCCGGTGAGCGCGTCGTCGTGGAAGCGTGGACGCATACCCTCCCATGGGCCGTCGCGTTCGCGCGCGAAGCGCGTCGGATCGGCGCCTACCCGATCGTGTTCTACGAAGACGAGGAGGCATACTGGGACCTCGTGAGCGAGGGTAAGCTCGACGTGCTCGGCGTCCGGGCCCGCCACGAGTGGGCTGCCCTCGGGCAAACGAACGCGTACCTGCACTTCTGGGGGCCGGGCGACCGGGTGCGGCTCGATGCGATGCGGAGCGCGGATCGGGATCGCCTGTTCGCCTTCAACATGGGATGGTACGAAGCAGCCCGCAGGGCCGGGCTCCGCGGAGCCCGGATGGAGCTGGGGCGACCGTATCCCACGCTCGCACGCGCCTACGGCGCCGATCTTGGGACATGGACGGACCAGCTGGTACAGGCCACCCTCGTAGGTCCGGACGAGCTCCAGCGCACGGCGACGCCGATCGTCCGGGCGCTTGAGCACGGTCGCACGCTGCGGATCCGTAGCCGAGGGGGGACCGATCTCACCCTGGGCCTCGCTCATCGGCGAGCGACCGCATCGATCGGGCGACCGAGGGTCGGTGACAAGCGCCGGCCGTTCGACTTCCTGACCAACCTACCGGCGGGATCGGTCCGCGTCGCTCTGGACGAGTCCGTCGCGGAGGGCACGATCGTCGCGAATCGAAGCTGCTACTACGACTCGGGGAAGGCGGCCGGCGGAGTGCTGCGGTTCCGGTCCGGCCGGCTCGTCAGTGCGGAGTTCGACCGGGGACAGCGGTTCTTCGATCGGCCGTACCGGACGGGCGGCCGGGGACGCGACCGTCCCGGCATGCTCGGGATCGGGCTCAACCCCAAGCTCAAGGACACCCCGCAGGTGGAGGACCTGGAACGCGGTGCCGTGATGGTTTCCGTCGGATCCAACCGCTTTTTCGGAGGGAACAACCCGTCTCCGTTCTTCGGGTATGCCATCGACGCCGGCGCGACCGTCGAGGTCGACGGGCGGCCGATCCCCCTGTAGCCCCGACGCCTCGCTAGCCCGATCCCGGTTCCCCGGCCGAGGGCGATCTCGTTCCCGCTCACCGGCGGGATCCCCCGCTCGCCGCCGGGGGCAAAGGGGCAAACACGCTCCTCGCGCGGGCCCGGGCCCGGTCGGCCGGCCGCTCCCCCGCCGGGAGGAATTGGAAGAGGCGGACCGAGGGATCGAACGGACGCGGGGGGGCGACGAGGCGGTTCGCTCCGGCCGACATCGTGCTCTCGGGAACCGGCACGAACCCGATCTCCTCGAACCCGGACTCCCAAAACCAGGTGCGGATCGCGGGCGTGAGATCCGGCTCGAACCGACCCCGGGTCCAGACGACGCACGCGCCGCGCGCGGCGAGCTCGGGAAGGTGGGAGATCGTCGCACGGATGTCGGAGTCGGAGACGTTGCCGTAGACGCCGCAGACGAGGAGGAGGTCGGCCGGCACCGCGCCGTCGTACGTCTGCGCGAGCCCGGCGTCGCCTTCGACGACCTCGATCCCCGTTAGACCGCGGCGGGTCGCTCGAGCCCGCGCTCCCTCGGCCAGCTCGGCGTCGAGCTCGACCAGACGGGCGGTGACATCGCTCCGCCGAGGATGGGTCGCGAGAACCTCGAGGAGATCCCGCCCGTCTCCCGCGCACATGCTGATCGCACGGAGACGGCCGGGGGGCCGACGATCGAGCTCCTCTCGGATCAACGCGCGAACGACCTCGAGCCGCTTCGTGAGCGGGGAACCCGGCTCGTACTGCCGATGCCAGTCGGTCCACTCGCTCGTCACGACCCTCGCCAAGGAGCCACGCACGCCGGCTCTAAATCGATGTGCGGTAGGCGGGCGGGGAAGGAATCGTCGGCTACGTCCATTCCCGGGCGGCGGAGGCGAGCGCCTCGAACCGCTCGCAATCTTCGCACCCCGGTCGGCCCTCGGGGGGACTCGGAGCGTCGTAGATCTCCCGAGCGCGTCGCATCAGCGGAGGGAGGAGGGCGGGGTCGAGCGGAACCTCTTCGATCGTCGCCCGAAAGCCCATCGCGAACCCTTCCTCGGTTCGGGCGCTCTCGAACAGGCCCTCGGGCCCGTCGGTGATCGGCTCGGTGTACACGAGCGCGAGCCGGGCGACCGGACCCAAGCCTCGAGATTCGGCGATCAGGGCGTACCCGTTCAGTTGCACCTCGTAGATCGGCCGCAGCTCGTCTTGGGATTCGGTGCGCTTCGCGGTCTTGTAATCGACGATCACCTTGCGGCCGTCGGCGCGCACGAGGATCCCGTCGGGCGCCCCCGTGAGACGGAGGCCGTTCGCGTCGTCGTCGAGGTAGAACTTCTGCGGCGAGGGGGGAGGGATGTAGGAGGAAAACGGGCCGAGGGACCCGAGCCACGAAGGCGGAACTCCATGCTGGTCGAACGACGCATGGACGATCTTCTTCGAGTAGGAATCGAGCGACGAGAAGATCCCCGGAAACGGCCCGCCGAACGGGAGGTCGTAGTGCCGGTCGAGCCAGAAGCATCGCGGGCAGAACTCCGGCATCGCGAGCTGCCCCAGATCCTTCGCGGAGATCCGGAACCGGTCGACCCTCTCTCGTGCCGCCACGGTCTCCCGACCGCTCCGGAGGAGTGAACGTTTGCGGTCGCGCGCCGGCCCCGTGTCTACGCCCCGAAGCGCAGCCACTTCTCGAGCCCGTCGCAGGCGAACGCGATCGCGATCCCCAGCCCCACGATGGCGAGGAGCGGGAAGAGGAACATCCACCAGTAGATCGGCCCGCCCGGGACGAGGAACGCGTCGCACGCGCTGAACCCGAGCTGATAGCCCCATTCGGGAAACATCGTCGACGGAAGCGGCGAGAACGGCGGGAGACCGGGGACATGGTAACCGACCCCGGGACCGGGATACGGGCTCGCGCAGTTGAAGAACCAAGGGTACACGCTGAGGAAGAAGAATACCGCCGCGACGTCCACCGGAATCTGCGCCAGCACCGGCCCGAGCGAGTTCGGCAGGAGATGGCGGAAGAGAATGCGGCGGTCGGACGCTCCGTTCGCCCGTGACGCCTCCACGTACGGCCGCTGGGCGAGCTCCCGCACGCGCTCGCGGACCGTGCGAGCGCTCGGCGGCCAGAGGAGGAGGCCGAAGAGGACGACGAAGAGCCACAGCGAGCGATCCGCGGGGGCGGCGAGGACGATCCCGGCGAAGATCACGGCGACGAGAATGACGGCCGGGATCGCTCCCAACGAATCGCTGAGGAAGGTGACGGCGTGGTCGATCGCGCTCCCCTCGTGAAGGCCGGCGATTGCGCCGATCAGCGCGCCGAGCGCGCCATCGATGGCGAGGATCCCCAAGACGATCGCGAGGTCCCACGGCGTCGCCTGCCATACCGCGTCGAGCAGGTTCACCCCGAATCCCGGAAGTATCCCGAACGGGTAGGTCCAGGACGGCCCGATCGGCGGCAGCGGGGACTGCCAGGCGAAGTTTTCCGAGAGGGTGCCGAGCGACCCTCGAAAGACGATCAGCGCGCTGACCGCGACCGCGACGTAGAAGGCGAGCATGCCGATCCCGATCCACAGCTGCGGTCCGAACGGATGCCGGCGGTAGACGGCGAGGTGACGGGGGCGAGCGGCGTCCTCGCTCATCGGGCTACCACGCCCCGCGGGTCCGATTTCGCCGCGAAGAGATCGACCACGAACGCCCAGACGAGCACCACGATCGCGAGCACGAAGACCATCCCTTCGATGCCGGCGAGGTTCTCGTTGCCCTTCGGTGCGGTCAGCACGGTGAGCGTGAGATAGCCGACGCCGGGATCGACGAACACCGACTCGACCACGAACTGCGTCGCGAGGTAGGCGGGGATCGTCAGCGCGAACAAGAGGAGGAACGTCGGGCGCACCTGGGCGGCCGTATGCCGCCAAAGGAGGGTATGCTCCGAGATCCCCCGGGAGCGGGCGGCGGTGATCGACGCCTCCTGGCTCGCCGAGGCGACGACGTTGCGGGCATGCCGCATGAAGATCGCGACGTAGACGATCGCGACGACGATCGCCTGCATGAGCGTCTTCGCGAGAGTGATCGCCTCGAACGGCCAGTCCTCGTGGACGATCCCATCGATCATGGGAAGGCCGGTGGGATGCGTGACCCAACCGTCGGTGACCCACGACGGGAAGATGCCATTCGGGTACCACGAAGGAGAGGGGATGATGCCGTCGCCGGGAATGTCGTGGAAGGCATGGTAGAAGGCGAAGAAGAGCGCGAACTCGATCAGTAGGGCGATGATGAAGGCGGGAACGAGGCCGAACCCGAGGGTGGTGATCCGGCTCGGGGTGTCGTACTCCGGCCGCTTCGTCCACCCGGAGGCGAGCCCGATCCCGTAGGCGAGCGCGGCTGCGATCGGGAGGGCGAACAGGGCGATCTGAAGGGAGTTCGGAAGGAAGTCCTTGTACAGCTGGAACCACGAATGGCCGTCGTACGTGAGCGTCCCGCTCGCGATCCCCCAGTGACCGGTGAAGATGTTAGCGACCATGCCCCAGAACCCCGTGAAGAACGACAGGATGGTGAGCGGCGGAGCGCCGAAGCGGGTGAGGTCGCTCGGGACCTGGATCGAGAGGTAGGCGATGAGCAGCACGAGCAGGAGCTGGGCGGGGATGAGGAGGCCCCGCGTCAGCGCGAACTGAGAGAACGACGAGAGACCGGGGCGGGACCTTGCGTGCTTCGACGGCGACATTCGACCGGTGCTACGGGGCGTGCTGATCCCTCTCTCTCGTCGCATGCCTGTTCGGGGCGGTCCCCCGTCGGCGAATGCGTCCGCTCCGGCCCGGACGACGGCGGTTCCGTGCGTCCCAACGAACTCGCACGGCGCACCCTCGGAGCCTATGGGGTGGGCCGCGGTCCCAGGAGCTTCGCGTACTTGGCCCGGAACTTCGACATCTTCGGTGCGATGACCAGCTGGCAGTACCCCCGTTCGGGGTTCCGGCGGAAGTAGGCGCGGTGGTACTCCTCGGCCGGATAGAACTTCTGGAACGGCACTACCTGGGTGACGATCGGCCGACGCCAGATCTTCTCGCGTTGGAGTTCCGCGATGATCTCGTTCGCCTCCCGGCGCTGTGATTCGTCGTGATAGAAGATCGCGGAACGATACTGCGTCCCTACGTCCCCGCCTTGACGGTTCATGGTCGTGGGATCGTGCGTCGAGAAGAAAACCGTCAATAGATCTCGGTAGGAGATCTCGTTCGGATCGAAGAGGATCTCGACCGTCTCCGCGTGACCGGTCGCGCCGGTACAGACATCTTCGTACGATGGGTCGGGAACGGTCCCGCCGGAGTAACCGGGAAGGACCTGGCGAACTCCCTTCAGCTCGGAGAAGACCGCTTCCGTGCACCAGAAGCACCCGCCGGCAAACGTCGCCACCGATTCGCCGGGGTTGGCGGTGTGCGGAGGGGGAAGGTCGGTCATGCTCTCCTCAGGCCGGCACGTACGAGGCCTCGGTCACCTTCGTCGAACGCACCGGCATCCGGGATCGGATGGCTCCGACGAGGTCATCGACCGCCTCCTCGGGGAATCGACCGCGCAGGTCGACCGACACGGTGTGGTTCCGTTCCCGGTGCGCGCGGCGGATCACGACGTCGGCGTGAAGGTGGCCCATCGCGCCGAGCCGCATCGAGAACGATCGGGCCGTTCGCAGCCGGGACCAGGCGTCGCTCTGGAGCGCGCGGAGGAAGTGTCCGAGCGGCTCCTCGTCTCTCGCGCCCGATGCGTCTTCGGGAAGCGGGAGCCATCCGCCGGGCTGGACCTCCCAATGATGGATCCGGACGAACCCGGCGGCGCTGAACGCGTGCAGTATGCCGAAGGTGAACCGCAAGAGATTCGGCGATTCCACGACCTCGCGCTCGCGGAGCACCTTTTCGATCTTTCCCAGGAGGCCCCGGCCCGGCGGGGGCGACTCCGGCCGTAGGTCGATCTCGATGTGGACGTGGGCGAACGGGCGTCGTCGGCGCCGCCGCTGCGCCCGAGGGCCAGCGATCGGCCAATTGAGGATCGAGGTGGGCCCCGTCAGATCCGGCGCCTGGAGCCCGCCTGCGGGTAGCGCGGGTGGGGTCATCGGTCCAGGACGAACCGGCAACCCCCATGAGTCTTTCCGGCCGACGCGCTTGGGGTCCCCTACGTCGCCGCACGGGCGAACAAGCGATCGAAGAGGCCGAGCGGGGGGCCGCCGAAGCCGAGGAGGGTGTCGTGGAACCCCCGAAGCGCGCCGCCGAATTTTGCCCGAAGGAACTTCCCACGTGCCTCCAAGATCGCGAGCTTTCCCAACGTATAGCAGAAGTACTCGGGGTTGTAGGTCCCGCGGATCGCTTCGCGCTCGGCGGGGTGATGATCGAAGTGCGCCTCCTTCTCGATCAGGGCCGTCGCCTGGGCCACGGTCCAGCCGGCGGTGTGCAATCCGATCGAGGCGAGCAGACGGCAATCGCGCAATAGCGCATCATGGAGTTGGGCAACTTCGGCGTGGACGCCCGGCGCTCCGAACCCCTCCTCGATCACGAGCTGTTCGGTGTAGTGGGCCCATCCTTCGACGAACGACGGCGACAGGTACACCTTCCGCGCGAGAGAGCCCGTCGCCCGGCGAAGGTGGAGGAACTGGAGGTAGTGACCGGGGTAGACCTCGTGTGCGGTGATGTTCGCGAGCATCTCGCGGTTGAGCGAACGCAGCCACTCCTCCTGCTGCTTCGGGGTCCACGCCGGGTCGACCGGAGTCACATAGTAGATTCCGTCGCCGCTTGACGTCTCGAACGGACCCGGGGACTCCATGCTGGCCGTGGAAAGAGAGCGGCCCCACGCCGGGGTCTCCTCGACACGGACGCGAGCTCCTTCGGGGATCGTCACCAGGGCGTGTTCCTCGACGAAGCGTCGCGCTCCCTCCACCAGGGATCGGGCCGTCGGGATCAGGTTCGCGGCGGTCGGGTGGTCGGCCTTGAGCTGCTCGAGGAGTCCGGGGATCGTCGTGTGACTTTCCCGAGCAATCTGCTCGAGGCGGCGTTGGTTGCGCTCGAGGTCCGCGCGCCCGGCCCTCTCGATCTCGGCGAACGGACGTTCGATCCCCTCACGGACGT
>JAJYUO010000001.1:0-4265 GCA_021792485.1 Thermoplasmata archaeon | reverse complement strand
AAGCAGTCGCTGGTAGAGCTTGGGACCGATAGCGAAGGCGTCGTTCGCCTTCGGAAGGTAATGGGTTTCGAGGTCGTCCCGGAGCTTCTGGAGAGCGACCTCGGCGGTCGCGCGCGGGGCGGAGACGCGATCGCCGAGCGTTGGGGACTCGCGTCGAGCGAACTCCTCGGCTTCGGCGAAGTGGCTGGGCAGCCCTTGCGCCATCGAGATCGCGAGAGAGACGAACGGCTTCGGAAGGACGGCGCGCAGGCGCCGGCGGCCCCCCTCCAAGTACCGAGGAATGGCTTCGAGAATGTGAATGATCCCTTCCACGCGCTGCGGCACGGGGGCGTACTCCCGGGCGATGTAGCTCGTCAGCGAGAGCGGAGCGAGGTACGTCATCGGGTTCCGGTCGAATTCGTAGAGCTCGGCGAGGTCAAACCGGGGGCTGGCGAGCAAAAGCTCAAGGAGAAGCCGGTCGATCTGACGATCCTCGGAAAGGCTCGTGGTCCCGGCGTTCTTCAGGCGGGCTTCGAGGGTCGCCGCTTCCGAGAGCCACCGGTCGGTGGCTCCTCGATCCGAGAGCGGGAGACGTCCGTCGTACCCGTGCAAGCCCAGACTGACCGCGGAAGGAGGGTAGAGCTCGAATACGTGGTCCACCACCTCGCGTTCGAGCACATCGAACTCGTCGTTCGCCATTGCCGCCTGGGAGGCGCACCCCCCGGGCCGATAAATTGTCCTCGGCCCGCGGCGTTTTCCGCTCGCACCGCTACGCCCCACCATGGCCGAGATCGCGCGTCGCCTCCAGGAGCTCGGGATCGTCCTGCCGCCTCCGCCGACACCCCGCGGGAGCTACACGCCGGTCGTTCGGCACGGATCGTATGCGTGGGTCGCGGGCCAGATCGCGCTCGAGGAAGGCGGGGGCGTGCTCCGGCCCGGGCTCGTCGACCGGGACGTTCCGGTCGCGGAAGCCCAGACCGCGGCTCGGCGCGCGACCTTGCAGGCCCTGAGCGCCCTCGATCACGTCTTAGGGGGTCTCGATTCCATCGCCCAGGTCGTTCGTGTGACGGTCTACGTCGCCTCCGCCCCCGGGTTCACCCGATCCCACGAGGTCGCCAACGGCGCGTCCGATCTATTGGTCGAGATCTTCGGAGAGGGGGGACGCCCTGCGCGCGTCGCGGTCGGGGTCGCCGCGCTTCCCCTCAACGCGCCGGTCGAGGTCGAGATCCAGGTTGCGATCAGCGGCTGAAGAGCGGACCGTGGAACCGACGGGGTGGGCGGGGGTCTATCGTGAAGGCCGGGGCCTATACACGCTGAACGCCCGTCCCGGGGAACGGGTCTACGGGGAGACGCTGCGCACCGTCGACGGACGCGAATACCGTCAGTGGGACCCGTTTCGTTCGAAGCTCGCGGCGTTCCTCGTCCGGGGAGCTTCCGAACCGGGTCCGTGGGCCGGAGCCCGATCGGTACTCTACCTCGGCGGAGCGCACGGAACCACGGTGAGCCACCTCTCCGACCTACTGCCCGACGCGCGCCTCTTCGTGGTCGAGAAGAGCCCCGCCTCCTTCGGAACGCTCCTCGCTCTCGCCCGACGCCGTTCCAACATCTATCCCCTGCTCGACGATGCGCAGCTGCCCGAACGCTACTCCGCGGAGGTCGGCCCGGTCGATTTCGTCTACCAGGACGTCGCGCAGCGGAGCCAGGCAGCGATCTTCATCGAGAACGTCCGCGTGGCGCTCGCCCCCGGCGGACGCGCGGTGCTGATGCTCAAAGTCCGCTCGGTTTCGCAGCGAGGTTCCTCGGTGGCGATCGTCCGGGAGGCTCGGCGGACGCTCGAGCGAGCCTCGCTCTCGATCTCCGAGGAGATATCGCTCTCCCCGTTCGCGCGCGAGCACGTTGCGCTCGCCGGACATCGTTAGCGATCCGGCCGAGGCAGGCACCTTCCACGAACTGCGACCGGCCCAAGTACCCTGACCCGCTCGTTCGGCGGGGATGGGTATGCAGGAGCCGTTCTATGGAACGCGGACCTGGCGAAGTGCGACCACGGGGCTCGGAGGGACGGACGGAACGGGTGCGGGCGACCGACGCGCGGGCTACATCGTCCTGGTGCTGACGGTCGGAATTGCGATCGCGTTGGCCGTGGCGATCGTTCCGTTCGCGCCGACGATCGCGACCCACGCATGGCCGGCGCGCGAAGTACATGCGCTCGCGCCGGCGAGCGCGCCTTCCGCGACGTCGCCCGCCGTGACGAACTTCACGAACTCGATCTCGAGGCTGGTCGACCTGGTGGCCGTGGCCGGCGGCGGCATCCTCGCGCTCGTCTGGGCCCGCGTCGCGCTCAGTTGGTTCTCTAGCGATATCTCGAAGAAGGTGCAGGCGAAAGATCGCGCCCGGGACGCCCTAATCGGCACGCTGATCTTCACCGCGGCGATCACGGGCCTCGTCTGGGGTCTCGCTCAGTGGGTCATCTCGGGCGTGTGAGCCTCCCGTGAGCGACCCGTGGAACGCGCTGATCCAAGCCCTTCTCGCCGGGGCGTTCGGGTTGTTCACCGTAACGATGAATGCGGCGATCACGCCGACGTACAACGGCCTCTTCGTCCCCGCGATGTCCACGAGCCAGCTGTTCCCTTCGCTCTCGGATCCGAGCGGAGGAGCGGCGTTCCTCGCGGAAGCGGCGAAGTTCAGCTCCTACCTCCTGGTCACGATCGTCGATCCGGCGGTCGCGCTCGTAGCGGTCGGACTGGGCCTCTTGTACCTCTCCAAGGCGCTCTACCAACGAAGCGGCCCCTGGGCCGAGGCTCTCATCGTGCGGTTCATCATAGCGGTCGTGGTCGCGAACTTCACCATCCTGTTCGCCACGGGCATTCTCGATATCGGTGCGGTGACCTACCCCGCGATCGCCGGCTGGGATGGCGGGGCTTGGCAAAACTGGACCAACCTTTCGGGCCCGAGCCAGGTGACGTTCATCTGGCAGAATGGGGCCCTTGCATTCGTCCTCACGTTCGTCGAGTTTTCGCTCGTCCTCCTCCTTTCGATCCTCGTCGGTCTACGCGATGCCGGCCTTGCTGTCCTCCTCGTAGTGCTACCGGTCTTCACCCTTCTGTGGCCGATCCCTCCGTTCTCGGCTCTCGCGCGGCGCGGGTGGATGCTCTTCATCGAGCTGGCGCTGCTCCCGTGCGTCCTGGTCGTTCCGCTCGAGCTCGCCGTCCATTCGCCGAACCCGATCCTTCTGGTCGCGTTCCTCACGCTCGCGCTCTCGAGCCCGTACCTGATCTCGATCAGCGGGTCGCAGCTCTCCCAGCTCGGATTCCCGGCGGCCGGAGCGGCGCTCTCGGGTGCGGTCGAACGGGGCCTCCTTGGAGCGTCCCGCACCACTTCGGGCCCGATCGGGGGAGGTTCGACCGGCACCGCCGGAATCTCGGGCGCGGTCAACCGGAGCGCCCGCGCGGCCGGCTCGGTCGCCCTTCCGGCCGCCGCTCCGGCTGTGATCGCCGGTGCCCTGGGCCACGGAGCGGGTCGCCTGGTTACGCACGTCCACGCCGCGTCGAGCCGATTCAAGCCGTCGTGGAAGCCGGCCCCACCCGAGGGGGAGGAATGAGATGGAGGCTACGGCGACGTTCCCGTACGTCGCACTGCCCGCACCGACCGACCGGAGAATGCGCCTCGGACCGTTTCCGTCGGCCCGCGACGGCCTCCGATTCCTCGCGTACGCAATCGCAGGCGCGGCCGTCATCCCGCTCTATGGCGCGGTCGGATGGCTTCCGTTCCTCGGTGCGGGGTTCCTACTCACGGCGATTCCGATCGACGGAAGACCGCTCGACCTCGAACTCGCCCGGCGCATCTCGCAGTGGCACCGGGCACAAAGTCCGACCGGGAGGCGTATGACCCCCGTACGACGGATTCGGGAGACGGTGTTCGAGACCGGAGCGGGCGTACAGGTCGCGGTTCTTCGCTGTCGAGGAGGGCCGATCGCCTTCCTCCCTCCGGAGCAGCTGCGGCAGCGCTTCGACGCGTTTCGGGAGCTGTTGCGGACCGTCGACGGAGGCATCGTGCTCGCGACGACCGGGGTCCCGGTCGATCCGGCGCCGTTCCGGCCGACGATCCCACAGGGAGCGGGAGGAGAGCTGACCGCGGCCCTCGCCTACGCGGAGATGGTCGACCTCCTCTGCCGTCACCGATGCCAGCGCCGGATTTACGCATTGCAGTGGGAGGCGGCGACCCTAGCCGGCGGTCCGTCACGGCTCGAGCACCGGCTCGGCGAGCTCTCCGCGCGTCTCGCGCATCTC
>JAJYUO010000056.1 GCA_021792485.1 Thermoplasmata archaeon | reverse complement strand
GGGTGATGTAGCCGAAGACCTGCGGGATCGATTCGATGAAGATCATCGCGAGGACGAGGATTTTCTGGGAGCCCTGGTAGATCCCCTTGTCCTCGTCGTCGGTGAGGTCGAGGTTGATGATCTTCGCCCCGACAAACAGCTGCATGATGATCGAGGCCGTGACGATCGGCCCGATCCCGAGGTCCATGATCGTTCCCTGGGCGCCCGCGAGGATCGCGCGGTAGCTCGCGAACAGGTCGATGATCGTCGCTTGGTCGACGCCAAAGAGGTAGATGTTCGTGAGCAGGAAGTACGTCAGGACGACCAGGATCGTCCAGAACATCTTCGTGCGGAAATGCACGTGACCCTTCGGCTGGGAGATGGCCGGCAGCCGGCTCGAGAGCGGTTTGAGGCCGTAGAGCCGGGATTTGGGGCCCGAGTAGGAGAGGCCGAGGTACAGGAGCGCCATGACGGCGGCCATCCCCGCGCCCAGGAACCCGAGCGCCAGGACGGTCGGGTGGTCCCAGTACCAGTAGAGCGCGACGATGGCGGCGCCGATCAATCCGAGAGGGATCGCCCAGCGGGTATCGCGTGGGATCTCCTCGTCGACCATCGAGAACGCTCGGAGCGAGAGGGTCCGTAATATACCCTACGGGGGGGTGGTCGCTGCCGGCCGCTCGGCAAGCACCGTCACCTTCTCGGCGGCATGTTTCGTGGCGTGGGGGACGTAGACCTTCCACGTCCGCCGGGTCGATCCCGTTCCGAGGAGCCGGTCGACGCCGACCTTCGCGAGGTCGGCGGTGTACGTCTCCCCGTCGCGCGTGAGCGCTCCCGCAGCCTCGAGGATGGGGACGAAGCCTTCGAGCTCGCCGACGTTCAGCGTGGTCGGATGCTCGACGATCTCGGGCGGGCGCTTGAACCCGTGTCGCCCGAAGTGATCGGGTGCGTAGATCAGCATCGACTTGAACTTGTACTTGTGCAGCCCCGCGTTGCCGCGGCCCCCTTGCTTTCCTGCACCTCGGCCGGCCTTGATGCCGCGCCCGTGCGTGCGCAGCCCCCGGAACTTCCGCGTGCGACTCGGCATCCGCTCCTCCTCTCCCCCTACGCCATCCTACGAGCGAGATCGTTGACCGCGGCCCCGCGATACCCCAGGGCGCCACCCTGGCGGAACGGCTTCTTCGTCGAACGCCAGCCGCCTTTGGGAGCCTTCAACCGGAAGAGCGGGCGGACGCCCGGCACCGAATCGAGGCCCTCGGCGATCACCGTGCCGGCGAGGTCGTCGATCGGCAGGCCCGATCCGTCGGACGAAGCGCCCAACTTGGCCCCATCCATCGCGACGCCCCGTTCCTTCAACAGCCAACGTACCGTCTCGGCGTCCGCTTCGCCCCACGTGACGTACCCTTGGACCTTGTGGAGCATCCCCCGGTAGTCGGCGGACTCCGGGATGACGGTGGCGTGGTTCGGGCGCGTGAGATGAAGGTAACGCAGGGTCTCGGTGATGTCGCGGCGCGCGTGCAGCGTTCCGCGTACCCGGATGACGATCCACGCCATGGCCTAGCGGCTTCCTCCTCCACCCGCCGGAGCCGTCGCCGGGAGGGGCCGTCGCCCGGGGCCTCCTCCACGCCCTCCCGGCCCAGCACGGGAACCGGGTCCCCCACGGCCGCGCGGCGGTCCCCGGCGGGCGCCCGGGCCCCCCCGGGTCGAGCGCGGGGTCTCCTCTTTCGGAGGCAGGATCGACGTGCCAATCGCTCCTCGAACGATCTTCAGGCGCGTCGCATCCGCATCCGGCACCTTGAGCCGGGAGAGGTCCGCGAGCGCGCGGTACGCCGCCTGAGCGTAGTTGACGGTCGTCTTGGTGTGGCCGTCGGTGTACCCCCACGCATCGGTGATGCCGGCGAATCGAAGGATCGGCTTGACGACATCGCCGACCGCGAGGCCGACGCCTCGCGGGGCGGGCTTAAGCGTTACGACGACGGAGCCGGACCGCGCGTGGACCTGGAACGGCAGCGTATGCGGCCTCCCGCAGCCGCATTCCCAGCTGCCGCATCCCCGGAGGATCTCCACGATGCCGAGCTTGGCGCGGTCGATCGCGCGCCGGATCGTGGGCCCGACCTCGCGCCCCTTGGCACGTCCGAGCCCGACGTACCCGTCGCCGTTCCCGACGACCACCGTGACCGCGAACTTGAACCGACGGCCGGAGTCGGTCATCCGTTGGACCATGTTGACGTCAAGAACCTCGTCGTGCAGGGCGGGAAGGAGCTTGTCGACGATCTGGGGCTCGCGCAGGGGAAGGCCGGTCGCGAGGACCTCGCTGATGGTGGCGAGCTCTCCGTGCGCGACGCGTCGGCCGAGCTCGGTCTTCGGGATCCACGGGGGCGGCGCCGGCTGGGCCGGTCGGTCCCCCGCCTCCGGGGGCGGGCTGCTGGGCATCGCAGCCGCGGTCACTTCTTCTCCTCCCGGGCCACGATCGACGGAAGCTTGCCCTTGTACATCTCGAGGGGTTCGGGGAGATGCTTCGGGAGGTGCGCGCCGTTCAATCGATCCGCCTCGGGAAACTTCGTCTCGCCGTGCGGAATCTCGATGCCGGCGTCCAAGAGGCCCTTGAGCGACGCCAGGGCGCGTCCGCCCGGGGTGGGGCGGCGCAGGCCGAGGTCGAGGATCGCCTCCGAGCTTCCGTGCGACTTCGCGCGGAGGCCCGCGAGGTATCCGGTGAGGTAGGCCGCCGGCGTCGACGCGCTGCTCGTCGGCGGGAAGCCGAGACGGCCGAGCTCGGAGCTCCTCGCCTGCGCGATCACGCGATCGCCTTCCGCCGCGTAATCGACGAGCGCAACCTCCACGCGGCGGTGCGAGAACCGCACGACCGCCCGGGTCGTCCCGCTCTTCAGCAGCTTGAGCCGAACGCGGTAGTCGGTGCGCCCTTCGCGTCGGCGGCGGAACGGAACGCGGTAGCGGGGACCGACGCTCATGGGTTCCCTCCCGCCGGCAAATCGCCGGAGAGCCGCAGGTTGAGCAGCAGGTGCGCGCGGCTGCGGAACATGCCGCCCTTCGCCTGGCGGTAGAACCGACGATAGACCGCAGGCGGGATCTTCTTCTCGTCGCGCAGCGTCCGCAAGAGGTCGCGCTGCGCTCGGATACGGCGCATCCAGCGCGCCTTCCCGCTGACGCGACTATAGGGGGTTCCGCGCCGGGAGCCGGGTCCCGCGTGGCGGCCCTTCGCGATCTCGGCGGCATGCCGGCGCGCACGCACACGGCTCGTACCCCGGATGCTGCGGCGGCGGATCGCCCCGCTCTTGATCAGCGAGCGGATGTCCTCGCGCGTTACGGCGTCGACGATCTCCTCCTGACGCTGGCCGTCGATCCAGATCCGGTTCTCGCCGCATTTCAGGATCAGCGAGGCGAGGCGGCGCTGGTTGGAAAGGTACGGCATCGGGCTCACTCCTCCGACTCGGGCGTTGCGATCGGGTTGAGGAGGTGGAGGCCCAACCGGCGCGCGGCTTCCTCGCGCGCGAGCCGGCGCCGGGTGCCGACGGTGCGGGCGATGATGACGGCCTCCGTCTGGGCGTCGATCTTCGCGAGCTCCTGGGACGTGCGAACGACGACGGGTCGGAACCCGCTCGGAACGAGGCCCCGGGAACGGGCGGGAGATCGGTAGCCGATCCGCACGACGACGGAGCGGTAGCCGTAATGGCGGCGTTGCTTCGACTGCAGTCCGCGCGGGCGTCGCCAGGACTCGTCCCGGCCGATGCGAGCGTAGCGGTGAGCGGCTTGGCGAACGAACCGCGGGCGCCGCCGGTCGGCCTCCCGTCGCAGCCGCAGCGCGCGGGCGGTCGCGGGATCGAGCGAAGCGCGCTTGGGCACTCGGGGCTCCTTCGCCGCCGGGACCGCCGCAGCGGGCGGTTCGGCCGGCTTCAACGCCCTCACCGAGCGCCGGCGCTTCGGCGCGGTCTCCTTGGTGGCGGAGGCGGTGTCGTCCGTCGGCGCGGTCGGGGTTTCGTCCGCCATCAGCTCGACTCCTTGACGTGGGCCGACCGGACCAGGTAGATGCCGTCCTGGAAGACCCGAGGATCGTAATCGCGGATATGGGTGGCCCGCTCGATGTTCGCCGCGCTCTGTCCGAATTGCTCGACGTCGGTGCCTTCAAGAACGACGAGTTCGCCGTCGACGACCGCTTTCGTTCCCGGAAGCAGCGGCGCCGACCGCGGGTGCTTCTCGCCGAGGAAGTTCTCGATCACGAGCTCCGAGCCTTTCGCGGCGACCTTCATCGGGAAGTGGGCCGCGACGATCTTCATGCGAGCCTCAACGCCTCGGCTCACGCCGCCCGCGATGTTGTTCACGTGCGCGACCCAGGTGCGCAACAGGGCTTTCGACTCGCGCCGGCGGGGCGGGAGGCGCAGGGTGAGGGTGACCGCGTCCCGGGACGCAGCGAGCTCGATCGCGTCCTTCGGGAACGGACGCGTGACGGTGCCGAGCGGGCCCGCCCCGACCAACGTCGAACCCTCAAGCCGAAACGTCACCTTGGGCGGGATCGGAACGGAGACCGTGCTTTCCTCAGTAGACATACGCGAGCAACCTCCCCCCGATCTTCTGCTCCCGGGCCTCTTGCTGGGTCACGACCCCGCGGTGCGTACTGACGACCAGCAGTCCGAAGTCCTGCGCGGGAAGGTACCGCGACTCATAGCGCTCGAGATCGCGGAAGGCGACGGCGACCCGGGGCTTGATGACGCCGCAGTGGTTGATGCGACGCGAGAGCGTGACGTCGTAGCGGCCACCCTTGCCGTTCTCGACGAACGTGAAATCCGCGATGTACTGGTGCTCGCGGAAGATCCGCAGGACCTCCCCGATCAGCTTGGACGTTGGTTCGATCGACACAAGCGCCTTTCCGCCCCGGTCGGAGTGGCGGAGCGCGACAAGCGCGTCGTTGAGCAGGTCCTGGTGCATCGTGCCTCCTCCCTTACTGGTACTTGCGGAACCCCAGATCGGTCGCGACCTCGCGGAAGCACTGCCGACAGACGTGCAGGCCGTAGCGTCGGACGATCCCGCGCTTGCGGTCGCACCGCAGGCACCCCTCTTTCCGCCCAAAGCGTTTCTTCGGTTTCATCGTCCCACTCACTCCACGAACGTAACCTTGAAGCGTTCCTCGAGGAACCGCCGCGTCTCGTCCCGGGTCGACCTCAGCCGCCGCGGGATCGGAGCGCTCCGCGTGCGCCGGTCGCGCACGCGCCAACCCGAGCGGCCGATCTCGACCGCGATGTCCATGCCGTGAATCCCGATCTGCGGGTCGTACTTCATCCCGGTGAAGTCCGTGTAGTCCGCGATCCCGAACGAGAAGTTGCCGAACCGATCGATCGAGTTCGGATCGAGTTGTCGATCCCGGGCTTCGAATGCCTGCTCCAGGAACGCGACCGCTTCAGGGCCGCGGAGCGTCGTCTTCGCTCCGATCTCCTGGCCCTGGCGGATGCCGAAATCCCGGTTCGTCGAATGGGCCCGGGTCGCGACCGGCTTCTGATGCGTGACCATCTCGAGGACCCTCTCGGCCTTCGTGCGGGCTTCGCCCGACTCACCGACGCCGGCGTTCACCACGACCTTGATGATCTTGAGCTTCCGCAGCGGGTTCTCGTTCGACGCCGGCAAGGATGCGGCGGGAGGAGCCGCGGGGACGGGGGCGCTCATCGTCCCAACGCCTCCTGCAGGGTCACGAGGGGGGTCGTCTCGCCGACCACGAAGACGTGCTCTTTCACGGTCGAGAACCCCTCCTTGAAGTGGACGAGGTTCGGTTGCGAGGAATTCCGAATCTCGACCCGCTCGACGTGACCGATCTCGCCGACATGGGTTCCGCCGCTGACGTAGGCGAGCTGGCCCGCGGCGAGCGGCACGTGCTTGACGACCTTCTGGGTCGGGACCTCGAGCTCGAGCGTGTCTCCGACCCGGTAGGGCGAGTTGGCCGGAACGAGGAGGTTGCGTCCGTCGTGGAGCGTCACCTCGATCCTCCCGGTCCGAACGGAGTGCTTGAACCGGACGCGCGCGAGCTTCACGCCCGCCTCCTCGGCGGAGATCGAAACGAGCTTCAGGCGGCCGTGCGGATCCTTGACCACGCGATAGTGGGCGTCGAGCGGGGCCCCGAGGGTGAGCGTGTCCATCAGGCCGAGGCCGCGAGCGAGGTCGTGGACGACGGTGCCGTCGACCAAGACCGAACCGCTCCGCGCGAGGATGCGCGCTTCGCGCGCATTGCGCACCAGGCGCAGCACATCGCGCAGCACGAGAACGAGCGGGATCGACTCCGTCTGAGCGTGAGGGCCGGGGGACGGCCGACGGATCCACTTCGTACCCTTTCGGGGCACCGTCCAGCTTCGGGGAGCGGCGCGCCGCTTCATCCGACGCGTCATGCGCCACCTCCGGAGGAGGGCGAAGAGCTCGCCTTCGGCTTCGCACGACGCCGGGTCGGGACGGATCCCTTCGGAGGCATCGGCGGGTCTTCCTCTTCGTCGTCCTCGTTCTCGTCGTCGTCCTCGTCCTCGTCGTCGAGGAGGTCCTCGAGGGTCGGCTCGTCGTCCGGGGTCGGCGCGTTCTCCTTCTCGGTCGTCGGCGTCTCTGAGGGCGTCGGGGCGGTCGGGGCCATAGCTTCGGTTCCCTCGGGCTCGGACGGTGGTATCCCGAGCTCCTCGGGCGTCAGCTCGGCCTCGGTCACGTTCAACCGGCGTCGACGCCATGGATCCGCGAGGTTGAGGTGGACGAGCACCAGGCTCCCCGTGCGCACGGGCAGGGGTGTCTGCTTCGATTCCCCTGTCTTGCTCGTGACGTTGTCGAGGGTGACGGCGAGCGCGCGGCGATCGACCTTCGCGACCCGCTCCTCCCGGCCCTCGTAGCTCCCTTCGAGGATGCGGACGGTGTCTCCTTTGCGGAGCGGCAGGGCGCGACGGTGGAATCGCGCACGCAGGTCCTTGGAGAGCGGGACCGACATGAGCCGGCGGCGCTTGGCGGTGTGGGCGTTGTAGAGGGCTCTGCGTTGTCGGCGCGAAGAGCTCGGAGAAGCACCGGACATCACTAACCCCCCTTGGCTACAGAATGATCGATGACGCCGCGGCGATCCGGGGCCAGCGCTCGGCCGCTTCCTTCGCCACGGGTCCCTTGATCTGCGAACCCTTGATCTCGCCGGTCTCGGTGGTGATGACCGCAGCGTTGTCCTCGAACTCGAGGCGCGTTCCGTCCGGACGATGGACCGGCGCGCGGCTCCGCACGATCACCGCATGCAGCACCTGTCGGCGCATCTCGGGTGTTCCCTTCTTCACCGAGACGATCACGAGGTCCGCGATGCCGGCGCGCGGGTAGCGACGGTGTGTTCCGTGCCAGTTGCGGACGGAGATGATCTCGACGACCTTCGCACCGGTGTTGTCGACACACTCGAGCCGGGCCCCCTTCGGGAGTCCTCGGCTGCGACGACCGGCGAGCCCCTTCATGCCGCCTCCGGCTTCGGGGGCGCCACCTCGGAAACGGGAGCCGCCTCCTCGCCCGCGGCGCGGTGGGCGGCCTCGCCGAGATCTTCGACGATGCAGAACGTGACGAGCTTGGAAAGGGGTCGGGTCTCCGCAATGCGCACGCGATGTCCCGCGGGCACCCCGAGGCACGGCGGGGAATGCGCGAGGTAGCGGCGGCGCCGCTTCTCGTAGCGCTCGAACTTCGGAACGTAGGTGAGGAGCGTGCGCTCGACGACCGCGGTGCGCTGCATCGCGACCGACACGACGGTCCCTTCGAGGACCTGGCCGCGGACGGGCAACCGTCCGTGGAACGGGCAGTGCCGGTCGTCACAGCTCGTCCGCGGCGCCCGGACATCGAGACCGATGTCCCGGGCGCGTCGCGATGGTCCAGAAGCGCTCATCGTATCCTCTTGGGACCGGCCTGGAGCAACCGCTTGGTTCGGTCCTGAGGACGGATGCGAAGAACATCCCCTC
>JAJYUO010000055.1 GCA_021792485.1 Thermoplasmata archaeon | reverse complement strand
GTCATCCGGACGAGGTGGCTCTGCAGGATCGGCTGGTGGTAGGCGATCAGCGTGAGGGTCTTGAGGGTCCGGGGCGCCATCTCGACCGGCGTCACGGCCTGGACCGTCGGCACGTATTCCTCGCGAAGCTGGAGGGCGTAGCGATCGCCGACGCGCCGGACCTCGAGGGCGGTCTGGCGATGCTCGTACGTGCCGAGCAGTGTGCGCAGCGCGTGCTGGACGACCCGGTAATCGCCGGCGCCGATCGCCTCCGTCAGCTCGCTCACGCTGAGCGGCTTTCCGCTGGCGAACAGCACGGCCTCGACCTGGAGGACCACGCGGTCGACCTTGCTCGGCATCTACGGCGCCTCCTCCTCGATCAACGGATGCCGCTCATCGACCTTCCGAACGAGATAGATCGGCGTCTCGAGGATCTGTTCCTGATCGAAGTGGATCGACTGCTCGCGCGCGAGATAGAGGGAGGCGAGGAACAACGCGACCAGCCGGCTTCGGCCGCTCGACTCCTTCCAGAGCGTGAGGAAGGGGAACGGTTCGTCCTTCGGATGGCGGAGGACCCCGGCCCAGACCGCCTCGACGTCCTGCTCGGGGATGTCTCCGTGCACGAGCACCTCGGGAGGCGCGCGCTGCTCCTCCCGGAGCCGCTCGCGCAGCTCCTGGATGCGGGCCGACGCGCGGGCCTCCGTCTCCGCTTCGTCGAAGGCGCGAACGAGCTCGAGCAGGCTCACCGGGCGCGTCTCGGGATGGCGGACCATCTCGAGCAGCGGCGAGGGCGTTGCGTCGTCGAGGATCGTGGAAGTGACGTCGACGGATTCGGGGGTCTCGAGCATGTCGAGGTAAGTCTCGGAGGAAGGGTCGAGGGCCGCGGCGTCGGGAGATCCGGGATCCCCCTCGGGGGGAACCTCGCGGTGGCGGAGGACCTCTTCCGACTGGAGGTAGAGGATGTTCCAGGCCATCGAAAGCAAACGCCCGGCGACCGGGAAGTCGAGCGCCGGGTCTTCGTGGACCCGCTCGACGTACGATTGGGTGAACTTGACCAGGTCGATCTCCCACGGGTCGAACGACTCGGCCAGCACCAGCTCGAACAGCATCGCCGTCGCCTTCTGGAACGGATCGGCGATGACGATGTGGACCCCTTCCTCGAGGTCCTGGACGAGGCGCAGGTACCGGTCGAGCAGCGAGTTCGACGCCTCCTCACCGATCAACGACCGGTGGAAGACGAGGTAGTCGAGCACCTTTTCGGCCGCGTCCCGCGGGACGACGGGGCCGCGAGCCGGCGGAACGGCGGGTGCCACAGCTTCCTCGAGGTTCCGCGCCTCGCTCTCGGAGATCGTCATCGGGCCCCCGGGACCGAAAGGGTTGGGGCGTCCGCGGGCGTCGGGGCCGGCCCGGCACGGCCGCGCGTGGGCTCCGATCCCTTCTCATCGACGTCGCGGATGTCGTCCAGGCGCAGGCCGACGACGCGGGAGCATCCGTCGCCCCGCATGGTCACTCCGTAGAGGCGGTGGGCAAACTTCAGCGTGACCTTGCGCAAGGAGATCACCACGAACTGCGCCCGCTCGGCGTTGCGGGCGAGCAGGCGCCCGACGTACTCGGCATTGATGCCGTCCAGGCTCTGGTCGACCTCATCGAAGACGTAGAGCGGACTCGGATCGTACCGCTGGAGGGCGAGGATGAACGCGAGGCTCGCGAGCGACTTCTCCCCCCCGGAAAGCGCCTCGAGGCGGTGGACCGTCTTGCCGATCGGCTGCGCATGGATGAGGAGCCCGCCGGCCAGAGGGTCCTTCGGGTTTTCTAGGGCGAGGCTGCCCTCGCCACCCCCCGATAGTTCGCGGTAGATTTCGGCGTAGGAGGTGTTTACCTGCCCCACGACCTCGGAAATCTTGGCCCGCTTCTTCTCCTCGACTTCGCCGACGAGTTTGACGAGCTCCGTCTTCTCGGCGGTGAGCCGGGCGACCTCGCCCTCGAATTCGTCGACGCGCGCCTTCTCCTGATCGAACTCCTCCAGGGCGCGCAGATTGACGGATCCCATCGCCGTGAGCTGCGCTTCGAGCGTCGCGATCGTCCGCTTCAATTCGTCCACGGGGATCGGCTTCTCGTCCGCCTCCGGCTCGGGGAACTCGCGCAGCGCTTCGGTGATCTCGGCCAGCCGCTGCTCGGCGAGCTGGGCCCGCGTTTCCTCCTGCCCGAGCATCGAGCGCCGCGTCTCGAGCTGGCTCGCCACGGTGGCGAGCTTCTCGACGAGCGCGACGAGTTGGGCGTCGAGTGCGTGCTTCGAATCCTGGAGCTCCCGGGCCGCAAAGCCCTGCCGCTCCTCGACCTGCTTGAGCGCGTCGACCGCCGCCTTCGCCTGGACGACCGCCTTCTGAGCCCGAGCGATCTCCTTCGTGCGCGCGGCGATCTCCTGCTGGCCGCTCGCGAGCCGTTCCTGCTCCTCGGCGAGGCGCTGACGGAGCGCCGAAATCGAGGTACGGATCGCCTCGAGTTCGCCGGAAAGGCGCACGCGGCTGTCGGTCGAGGCCTGCACGGCCTGCTGGAGCTCGCGGATGCGCTGGGAGGCTTGGCTCGGGAGGTGGCTCAGGAACTCCTCGCGCGACGCGGCGACCTGAGCGGTGAGGGCCTCCAGCTCCTGGTTGAGCGACGCGACGAGCGACTCCGCTTCGGCGAGCAATTTCGTTGATGCGGTGTGGTCGTCCGCCGCGGCCCGGATCCGCTGGGCGGCCTCGGCGAGGCGCTGCCGAGCCTGGGCGAGCTCGCGGTCGAGCACCTGGCGGTTCGACTCGTGGGCGCTCGCCTCGATCGATCGCTTCGACAGCTCGGTCGAGATCTCCCGGATCCGCTCGACGACCTTGGCGAGCTCGGCGCGCGCCGCATTCTCGGCCGCGCTCTTGCTCGTGACCTCGTCGCCGAGGCGCTTGAGTTCCGCGGCGGTCTCGTGCGCGCGGCCCGACTTCGACTTGTCGAACGAGCCGCCGGTCATCGCGCCGGTCGCCTCGATGAGGTCCCCGGCCATCGTCACGAGACGAACGCCGCCCATCTGGGCGCGCGCGTGCGACAGGTCGTCGAAGACGACGGTCTCTCCGAAGACGTACCAGAAGGCGGGGCGGAGCTCTTCGTCGAACTTCACCAAATCGAGCGCGAATCCGATCGCGCCGGGCGCTTGCACGGAGAGGAGGGACTTGCCCTTCGGTCGGTTGGGGAGGATCTTGTTGAGCGGAAGGAACGTCGCGCGTCCGCGGTTCTCCGATCGCAGAAGGCGGATGCACTCCTCGGCGATCTGGTCGCTCTCGACGACGATCGCTTGGAGCCGGGCGCCGGCAGCGACCTCGAGGGCGGTCTGGTACTTCGCGTCGTAGCGAGCGAGTTCCTCGACGGTCCCGCGGATGCCCGAGATCTTACCGAGGTTCCGCTGCGAGAGGATGTAGTCGACGGCGGTGTAGGCGCCCGGGCGGCCCGATTCGGCCCGGACCTTGAGCCGCGCGTCCAAGGCCATGTACTGGCGGTTCGCTTCGAGGAGCTCTCGGCCGAGGCGATCGGCCTCGGCGGTGAGCGCCTTCTCCTTGTTCTTGAGCTGGAAGAGTTCCTTTTGGAGATCGCCGGTCGAGGCGCCCTTGCCCCCTCCGGGACCGGCCTCGCGCACGCGGAGTTCGAGGTCTTTGACCTCGACGCTGCGGGTCCGGTGGTCGTCCTCGGCCTGCGCCTGGGCTCGCTCCGCGTTCTCCACGGCGGCCTTCGCCGCTTCGCGCTTCTCGACCGCCGCCTTCCACGCCTGCTGCTTCTCCGATTGCTGGCGCTCGAGCTCGAGCTGGCGCTTGCGCGCGCCGGCGAGCTTCTTTTGCGAGTGGTCGGAGCCGCCGGTCAGCTCGGCGAGAGACTTCGCCGCCTCTTCGCCTTCGGCGGTCGCCGCGGCGAGGGCCTCGGCCCGCTGGGTCTCGTCGGCCGAATACTTCGCGAGCTCCTTCTCGTCCGCGGCGATCTGGCGCGCGAGCTCGTCGACCGTTGTCCGGAGCTGCTGGAGGGCATCCTCCGAATGCTCGAGGTCGGACTGGAGCCGCGCGTGGGCGAGGGTCTTTTCGTCCAGCTCGGTGCGGAACTTCTTGGCTTCCTCCCCGCCGGCCTTCGCGATCTCTTGGTTGAGCTGCTGGATCCGCGTCGAAAGGGAATCCTTCTCCGCCGTGAGGCGCCGGTGGTCCTCGGAGAGGCTCTCGATCGCCGCGCGCGAGCCTTCGACCTGGGCGCGGCACGTCTCGACCTCCTGGCGGGCCATCAGATGGTCGGCGCGCGCGAGACGGGCTTCGTTTCGCCGCTTTTCTTCCTGGACCTCGCGGTACTTGAGAGCCTGAGCGCGCTGATCTTCCAGGGACGAGAGGTGGCTCTTCACCTCGGTCAGGATCGTACGGATGCGGTCGAGGTTCGCATCAAGGTCGGTGCGCTTCGTCTGCGCGCGCGCGAGTTCCTCGTCGAACTGAGAGATTCCCGCGAGGCGCTCGAGCAGCTCCCGGCGGGGAATCGGCCCCATGGCGACCATGCGGTTGACGTCCCCCTGCTGGACCATGTTGTAGCCATCGCCCGAGAGACGGGCGTGCGAGAGGATCGAGTCGATCTCCCCCTGGGTCGTGCGCTTCCCGTTGACGTAGAAGTAGGAGTAGTAGCCGTCCGGATCGCTCGGCGCGAGCTTGACGTACCGGGTGATCTCGACCTCCGGGGCTTCGACGGGCAACATCTTGTCGGCGTTGTCGAACACGAGGCTGACCTCGCATTCCGTCGCGGGCTTCTTGGAGGAACCGCCGTTGAAGAACAGATGCGTGAGTCGCTCGGCCCGCAGCGCCTTCGAACTCGTCGGACCAAGCACGAAGAGGATCGCGTCCGAGATGTTCGACTTCCCCATCCCGTTGGGCCCGGCGACGCCCGTCAGGCCCGGCTCGAATGGGATCTCGGTCGAGCCGGCGAATGACTTGAAGTTCCGTAGTTTGAGGCGCTTCAGGTGCATCGTTCCTTCTCCCGTGTGAGCGCGCGGTTGCCGCGTCCGCCGACCTCGATCGCCTGTTTGTCAGACAATTGTCGGCGGGAGTTCATCAGCCCTGTCCGCCATATTTAACCGTATGGTCCGAGCGGAAGCATGCCGGCCGCTATCGGTGATCCCGCGGTCGGAAACCGCGCCCGAAGCGCCTGCCTCGCGTCCCTCGAGTTCTTCTACCCAGACGAACCATTCCGGCGCAGCATGAGCCCGCCACCGTCCCCCGCGGCTGCACCGGAGGTCCCGATCGAAAGCGTCTGGGAGACGTACGGCGCCTGGCTTTGGCTGATCGGGATCGTTCAGTTCGCGGTGACGCTGTTCGTCGTCCAGGCAGCGTACGGATGCGCCAACCACGGGGGTTGCTACAACCTCTTGACCGACCCGATCAGCAATCTGGGGAGCGGGGGATTCTTGGGCAGCCCCCCGACGTTCTCCTACGGCGGGGTCGCCTACCCGTGGCCGTTCTCCTACCTATGGCCGGTCTTCAACTACTCCATCTTCGTCCTCGGGACGTTCCTGTTCGCGGGGGCATTGCTGAGCTTCCGGGCGTTCCCGCGAACAACGCTCGCTGCCGTCGGGATCGGCATACTCGCCCTCTCCGGGCTGGCCGCTGCGGGCGTGGGCGTCGTCCCGGAGGACACCCTCCTCGCCGCCCACGCCGGTTTCGCGCTCCTTGCGTTCCTGGGAGCCGGGCTCGCCACCTTGCTCATCGGGATCTCGATGGTCGGCCATCGCTCTTGGAATCGCAGCTGGTCAACGTACACGATCGCGTCCGGCCTCTTCTCCCTCGCCTGGGTGGTCCTGCTGGTTCTGCCCTCGGTCGGGATCCTTCCGGCGTGGCCGCGATTTGGCGGAGGATTCGGCTACGGCGGCGTCGAGCGGATGATCATCGTCGCTCCGCTCGTGTGGCTCGCGATCTTCGCCCTCCGCGTGCTGCGGCGACCGCGGGGGCGCGGTCCCACGCCGTCGGAGGTTCGCCATCCGTCTTCGGCGCGCCGGTGGGAGATCTACGGGGCCCTGACGTGGCTCCTCGGACTGCTCTCGTTCGTCCTCGTCATGGTCGCGGCCCAACTCGCGTACCCGTGCTCCAATTTCGGCGGTTGCTACGACCCGCTGACGACCCCGATCAGCGCCCTCGGCAGCGCGGGATACGCGACCGGGAACCCGCCGTACGACAGCTACCTCTCGATCCATTTTCCATGGCCGTTTTCGCCGTGGTGGCCCGCGTTCAACTACTCGATCGTCCTCTTCGGCATCGCGCTGGTCGCGGGCGCGTTCTTCGTCCGACGAGCCTTTCCCCCGAACGGATGGGCGACCGCGGGTTTCGTCCTACTCGCGATCGGCGGGATGGGAGCGGCGGGCGTCGGGCTGACGCCGGAGGACACGCTTCTGAATCTGCACATCGGATTCGCCGCGGTCGCCTTCCTTCTCGCGGCGGTGGCCGTGATCGCCTTCGGGGTGGCTCTGGCGGCCGGGCGATCGCCGTGGGGCCAAGGCTGGACCGTCTACACCCTGGTTTCCGGGCTCTTCGCGCTGGCGTGGGTCGTCCTGCTCGCGCGGCCCGAGATCGTCGGCGTGGCCCAGTGGGTCAACTACGGGTCCGGATTCGGGTTCGGAGGGCTCGAGCGCCTGATCGTCGTCGCCCCCTTCCTATGGATCGCGCTCGTCTGCATACGCGTGCTTCGGCACCCGAGCCGCGGCTCGGCGCGTCGGATCGACCCGTCGCCGTCGGTTTGAGCGGACGGTGCGCGGCGAAGCCGGAGCGAGGGCAGCCGCCGAGCCTCCCCGGCGGACAGCGAAAGCCTTTATGGTAGGCCGAGCCTCCAACCGGCCGAATGTCTCCGACTTCCACCGAGGGGTAATCCCCGGACAGCGTTCGCTCGACCCGCTCTTGCAAAGGACTTCATGGACGTCGAAGAGGCGATACGCTCCCTGAGGAGTACGTACCAGTTCCAGCCCCGACCGTTGCCCCCGGAAACGCTGAAGAACGTCCTGGCGGCGGCCCGGCTGAGCCCTTCGCAGCGGAACCTCCAGCCCTGGAGGTTCGTCGTGGTCCGCGACGACGAGCAGAAGCGCCTGCTGACCCAGGCGGTCTCCCGCCGGAAGATCGTCGGGGACGCGCCCGTCATCATCGTCGCCTTCGCCGTCGAGGAGGACATTCCCATCACCGTCGGCGGCTACATCTCGGCCTATCCGCTCGACGTCGCCGTCGCGATCCACTCGCTTCAGCTCGCGGCCGAAGCGGAGGGGCTCGGGACGAATTGGATGGTCGATTTCAACGAGGAGAAGGTCCGCTCCGTCCTCGGGGTACCCGAGGGGGTCCACCCGATCGCCGTGATCCCGATGGGCTACCCCGCCGAGCCGAACGGTCACGGCAGTCCGACCGAGGCCGACGGGGGCCGCAAGAGCCCGGACGAGATCATCGCCTACGATTCCTACCCCTGGTGAGGCGGCGTGATCCCCCTCACGTTTGTCAGCACGAACCCGGGAAAGGCGCGCGAGGTCCGCGAGATCGCTGCCCCGTACGGCATCTCCGTCCGTTGGCGGCGAAGACGCCTCCTTGAACCTCAGGCCGACGACCTCGCGACGGTGGTACGGGCGAAGCTCGCGGCCGTGCGGGATGTCCCGGGAAACGTCCTGGTCGAGGACTCCGGCCTCTTCATCAACTCCCTCGCCGGGTTCCCCGGCGTGTACAGCGCGCATTTCCTGTCCGCGTGGGGATTCGGCCCGATGCTCGAACTCCTTCGCCACCGTTCGCGCCTCGCCGAGTTCCGCGCGGCCGCGGGGCTTCGGATCGGCGGCCGCACCAGGGTCTTCACCGGTTCCGTCCGCGGCTCCATCGCTCCGCGCCCCCGTGGCACGGCGGGGTTCGGCTACGACCCGATCTTCATCCCGCGCGGATGGACGAAGACGTTCGCCCAGGTTCCCGCAGCCGCGAAGAACGAGCTCTCCCACCGCTCCCGCGCGGTCCGCAAGGCCGCCCGGTACCTCG
>JAJYUO010000054.1 GCA_021792485.1 Thermoplasmata archaeon | reverse complement strand
GCCCCTGACATGAATATCTGTATAGCAAAGAGCATCGATACCGCTATGAGCATATAGAACACTATTGTCAGGAATGTTCCGATGTTGCTTACGACGGCGTGCTCGCCGCGACGAGCAACGGGCCCACGGCCTAGCGCGGTCGCTCGACGTTGCGGGCGACCGGACCGCTGCGAAGCCGCGCCGGGCCCGCTCGCGGTGGGAGCGGCTGAAATAGGGACGGGCCGTGAAGCGCGCATGTCGGAGTTCGCCCCGGCCACGTACGTTCAGCTCACCCAAGCGCTCGTCGCACACGAGTTGGTCCACTCCTACGGCACGTCGGAGCGGGAAGCCGCCGAGCTCCTCGGTCTCGTCCCCTCCGCTGTCTCTCAGTACCTCTCCGGTAAGCGACTGCGGCCGCAACTCGCCGCCATCGGCGCCCGAGACGAGCCACGTCGCATCGCCCGAGGGATCGCTCAACAGCTCCTCGCGGTCGATCACCCCCAGGAGTATTCGCCCGGGCTCGTCCTCGAGGGAGCGCGCGAGCTCGCCAGCGCCGGAGCGTCACGGCGTTCCCCGATGCCACCTTTGCCCGCCCCGGCTCCCGAACCGGCGGACCGGGAGGTCGTCGCCGGCCTCGGCCGCCGGGCGACCCTGGAGCACGCCGCGGTCGCGGACTGCATGCGTCTCGCGCAGAAGGCTCGGGACGAACTGACCCGGGCGATCTTCCGCCAGATCGCGTCGGACAGCCTGCGCCACGCCGAGATCGTCGCTTCGCTCGCGAGCTACCTCGACCGGGGCCTCACCGACACGGTCGCGACGGGCGTGACGCGCTCGGACATCGAGCGCCTCATCCGCAAGGAGAAGGTCGCCGAGGCGGAGACCGTCCCCGGTCTCACGCGGCGACTGGGCGGCGTGATGGGGCTCCTGTGGGAGAGCATGGCGTCGGACGAACGCAAGCACGAGACCCTCCTCGAACACCTTCTGGCGGGAGGGCTCTTGCCATCGGAGGGCCCGACCCGGGCACCGGCCCGTCGGTCGGCTCGGCGCCATCGCGGCTAGGGCCGGATCCTCTCGAGCTCGAGGTAGCGAACGGATCGGTCGGGGCGAACGCCGGCGAGCAGGAACTCCTTCCGGACCCCCTGGGCGACGCGGACTCCTCCCGATACTTCCGGCCACGCGGATACGAGACGATCCGGAGCGGCCCGCACGAGGTAGCGGGCGTGGGCGTGGTCCGGATTGTGAAGGTAGGCGCGGAAGTGCGCTCCGTACTTGAACCCTGTCTTGACGATCAGCCCCCGGCGGCGCAGGTCCTCGTAGGCGGCTAGGCGCTCGAGGAACATCGGGTCGAGCTGCCGGGCCCGGCGCTCGAGATACGCGGAGGAAACCGTCCTGCCGGTGGAGCCTTGGACGAGCGAGAGTTGGTGGGTGCGCGCGAGGTAGGCGCTCTCGATCAGGCTGAGCTCGAGGCGAGCGCCGACCCGGCTGCCGTACGCCCCGAGCCGACCCAGCTCTTCGACCGCCGCCGGATCGTGGACGATGACTCGGTCGTGCCCGAGCGTGCCTACGGTAGGGGAGGAAAGACCCTGCGGGAGAAGAGAACCGTTGGGTGTCGGACGTCGGACGCGATAGTACGTGAGATCGGACTCCTCGTCGACTACCCCGATGAGGAGGGACTTCTTCGCACTCCGTGTGCGGTCCGCAAGCTCGAAGAGGCGCCCGAGGTCGAACGGAGCGCGCTCGCTGACCGCCTCAACCCAGAACTTCGAGGGCGTCTTGTTCAGGACGCCTCCCCGCGGGAGGACGGCGAACGCCACGGGAGGCGGGCTCGCCCGGACCACGTACCCGCGTTGGCGAAGGTCCCGGTAGACGAGATAGCGGACCCCAAAGCCCGGATCGCTTCGCGCCGCGCGCCGGAACAGCTCCGGCCAACGGATCACATGGCCCCGTGCATCGAGAACCTCGATCCGACCCATCTCGGCCAGGTAGACCGCGTCGAAGCGGTCGAGGGCAAGCACCCCGGCCGGCTCGAGGGAGCCGAAGTAGCCCTTCGCGTGGATCGCACTCGCTTCGGCCGGGTCGCGGATCCGCGCCGAGCCGTCCGGACCGGCGGTCGCGCTCACGCGCGAGCTCCGCGCACCTGCGTGAGCGTGGCGAGGGCCGTCAGGTGGACTCCGACCGACGCGAGCTTCTCTCGGGCCCCCTGCTCCCGGTCGACGACCACGACCGCGCGGTCGACCCGGGCCCCCGCCGCTCGCAACACCTCGATCGACTCGATCGCGCTCCCCCCGGTGGTGGAGACGTCCTCGATCAGGAGCGCCCGGGCGCCCGGCGCGATCTCCCCTTCGTAGCGTTGCCGCGTTCCGTGCTCCTTCGCGGCCTTCCGGATCACGATCAGGGGGCGGTGGACGACGAGCGCGGTCGCCACGACCAGCGGCACGGCGCCGAGCTCCATGCCGGCGAGGCAGTCCGCGTCGCCCACGTGCCGTGCCAAGCCCTGCGCCAGGCGCTCGAGCCTCCCGGGGTCGGTCCACGCCTTCTTCACGTCAACGTACACATCGGATCTCTGCCCGCTCGCGAGCGTGAAGTCGCCGAAGCGGACCGCCCCGGCATCGAGGAGGAGCCGGGCGATCTCCATCGAGGTCGGCGGTTCGGAGGAGGTCACCATGGCACCTTCTTCAGGCCGGCCTTGAACCCCACCCAGTTGAACCCTAGGTGGAGCAGGATCGTCAGCAGCACGAGCCATATGATGGCTTCCCCGTTCGCGAACGTCGCGAGGAACAGCGAGGGATACAACGCAAATCCGAGCGCGATCGGAACCAGGACGAACGGAAACTGGTCGAGGAGCCAGACGCGCGAGCCGCTGGGCCGGTTCATGCGGCGCTTGATGAACGAGCCGATTGCGTCGCCGATCATCGCGCCAACGGCGATGACGGCCACCACGGGGATCGCGGCGACGACGCTCGGAGCGAACGTGGGAACGACCGCGAGGTTCGGCGGTGCGAGGAGGATTAGCCACGCCTCGACCAGACCGACCACGATCCCGAGGATCGACCCGACGAGGAAGCCGGACCACGTCTTCGACGTGCCGAGGACCCGACGACCGTCCCACGGCCAACTCCGCCCGAAGTCCATCGCCGGGCCGGCCCCCCGAGGAACGGTCGCGAGAGCGTTGGCGCTGAACGCCGGCAGCAAGACCCAGATCACGGCGGCGAGGCTGGCGATCGGCTGCGGAAGCACGGGAGAATCTCCTTAGAGGTCCCGGACAAACCGACGCATCACTTCGACCACCCCGGCGAAGCGAGCCGGGTCCAGGCTCTCTTCCGCCTCGTGGATGTGCGCGTCGCGGTCCATGCTGCCAAATACGAGGGCGGGAAGCGGCTCCCCGGACGGCGTGGTGAGGCCACGAATCGAACTCGCGTCCGTGCCGCCGTACTCCCCGAAAATCCCCGGCTCGTGGAAGACATCCCGCATGATCCCAGCGAGGCGTTGCACCATCGGATGGTCCACGGGAAGGGCGTAGCCGGGTCGGCACCGGCCCGGAGGAGCGACGATGCGAGCGACCGGGAGCGTTTCCCGTATCCAGGGAGCCAAAGACGCGAAGACGGCGTCCGTACCGGGAGCTAGCTCCATCTCGGGCGGCAGCCGAAGGTCGACGACGAACGCCGGGTCGCCGAGACCGTCTGCCTCGATCCAGCCTCGGTTCGCCGCGGCCTTCAGCAGGTCGATCGCGGCCGGGACCGGGTTGCGCGCCCGATGGGGATAGCCGCCGTGCCCGCTCAGCCCCACGAGGGAAATCGAGGAGGCTCCGGATGGGATCCGAGCGCCGGTGGCGATGACCGGCTCGACCGCGAACGGGGCGGGAACGAGCGACGCGAGCCGCGAGGGAAGGTCCGCGAGTGCGGCGGGAGGGCCGTCGAAGGCCATCGTCACGGACCGGGCGATCTGGTTGGCGGCCTCGGTCTCCGTATGGACGAGCGCCACGCGCGGCCGTGGGCCCGCCGACCCGATGGCCACGTAGTCGAACTTTGTCACGGTGGCCCGTCCGGTGACGACCGGCGCCGGTGCGCCGAACTTCGGCCAATCCTCGCTGGCGAGGGCCGACCGCCAGGTCCGGGCGAGATCGTGGACGTGCACGAGCCGCTCGCCATAGACCAGCGTCTGGGCGAGGGTGATCGGTTCGTTCGCGGTCGCGTCTAGGAATGCCACGCCCGAAGAACCTGCGGTCGTATGGGGGCTGCCGTCCGGGATCAGGACGACGTCGGCCCGGAGGATCCGTTCGGGATCGTCCGGTCGGAGGGAATCGTCGTGCGCTCGGATCGCTTCGATTCCCCCTTCGCCCCCGGTCTCCTCGTCGCAGCAGACGAGGAGGCGGACGTTCGCCGGGAGCGACGTTTCCCGGGAGAGAGAGGTGAGAGCCGTAAGGCCCGCGACCACCCCGCTCCCCAGATCATCGTTCGAACCCCGCCCGTAGAGCCGGCCGTCGTCCCGCGCGGTCAACGTGAACGGGGGACTCTTCCAGTGCGAGCGCTGCTCTTCCGGCACCGGGACCACGTCGAAGTGGGCCATGATCAGCACCGTGCGCTTCGCGCCGACGTCGAGGTCGATGATCCCGTTCGGGCGAGGGCCGCCACCGGCGATCGTGCCGCGGAAAGAAGGGTCGGCCACGGCGTCGTAGATGCGGGTCGAAAAGCCTCGCTCGCGCGCTTCCCTCAGGATGCGGTCGATCGCCTGAGCGTAATGCGGCTTCTCCCAGCGCGCGTGGGCCGGGTCCTCGAGGTTGGTCGGGGCGATCGACACCAGCGAGCTCAGGAGGTCGAGGGCGTCCGGGTCTCCCATCGCCTTCGCCGCGCGGGCGAGCGCCGTGGGTCCTCCGTTCTCGCGCATCGTTTTCCCTCCCTACCCGTGCCTTGCTCAGTGGGCGAGCGCGAACAAGACGACCAGCGAACTCGCCAGCAGCAGTAGCAAGGTCATCACAAGAGAGTTCCCTAGCATCGAGACCGTGTCGCTGATGGCGGTCAGCAGGCGGGACGTGAATCCGGGGCCGAGGACGAGGACCCCGGTGACCTGCGCGCGACCGCTCGCGACCTCGACCGGGTGGAGGTGGGAGAGCGCGCTGCGCACGGTCGTCTCGGCATCGACGATCAGCGCCTCCTTCGGATACCGTCCTCCGACCGGGTTCGTCGATCCATCGGCCTCGTGTACGACGTGGTTGTCCGTCGTCAGGACCTCCGCCGCGTCGACGAGCGTTCGCAGCCGGGCGACGATCGGGTCGCGCAACCCCTGCACCAGGTTGTTCCCATCGATCAGCACGTACGCCGACGTCGTGCCGGCCGTCCGCAGCACGAGCGCGCGCATTCCCTCTCCGGCGATCCCGTCCCGAGCGATGTCGTATCCTCGCATCACGGCGGTCCCGACCTCGATCGAGGAGTCCTGCGTCGCAGCGAGCGCCGCGGCGACGGCCGCCTTCGCGTCGCGCACGAGGCGCTCTGCGAGCGGCGTCGCGTAGGCAACGTCCCCCTGATCCTCGACGTAGGAGTTGTGGGCGTCGATGAGCGCCACGCGCACGCCGTACGACGTCTCGACATCCCGGACGAGGCGGTCGGCGACGGCGAAGGAGATGTCGTCGGTCGGCGCCGGCGCTTGGGTGACGAGGACGAGCGCGCAGTCCCCCACGATCTGGGCCCGGGCGAGGCTCCCCGCGTACGGTGTGAGAAGCGGGCTTCCGCGATGAGGTCCCGGGGTGCGGGAGATCGACTCGAACAGCGCGCGCGTCGCGGCGGTCATCTTTTCGGTCTCGGCCCGGGACGGGAGGTCGAGGTCATGGTCGCACGGGGTGTGCGGAACGAACACGGTGCCCGCCGTCGAGCCCAGCGCCTCGACCATCTTCCTCGGAAGGTCGCTGGCCCCGATCGCGCCGAACGGACCCGGGTGCACCGTGGGCAGCGCGATCGTCGCCACGGCGCCCGTGGGAGCTCCGAACCGGACCGCCGTCACGTGGAGATTGGCGGGCTGGGCCGACTTCAGGAAGAATGCCTCGATGAGCCCGGTCGCTTCCGGGTCACGGCGGTTGACGTGATCCAACAAGGGCCTCATCATCGACAGCCCCGAACTCTGGAAGCCGTGCTGCAGAGGGCGGTCGACGACCCGAAGGAGCAGGAACGCGCACAAGAAGCCGAGGGCGAGGAGGACGACCGCCGCCGTCACCAGCTCGATCGACGGGGTCACGAGGAGGAACATGAGGAGGATGGCGAGAATCGGTTGGAGCGCCGCGGGGGCGATCGAGCGCGTGTGCCGTGCGCTCGAGACCCCGTAGAGCGTCAGATGGCGGAACCACAGGGCCGGGGCCTGGAGAAAGAGAAGGATCGCCCAGACCCCCGGAGCGTAGGACGGCACGAGGAGGAGGCCGAGGCGACCCACCGCCGCGATGGGCAACTCGATGAGGAGCACCATCACGACGAGGAAGAGGCTACGCTGTAGCTCGAAGCGGCCGTTGAGCATCCGGGCGACCGCGGGGGTCGCACCTCCGGCGACGAACGCGGGGATGAGGAACACGAAGAGGAACGACGGCGTCACCTCCGGCCAGTTCGGCGCCCAAAGGACGAGCGCTATGCCGATCGAAAGGACCGTGGTGATCGCGACGGACGTCGCGGGTGATGGCGCCCTAAGCAGCAGGTTGCTGGTCTTCGGCGGTGGATGGTTCACGCCCGAAGGACGCAGCGGATCGCTAGCGGGCACGGGCGCGCTTCACCTCCGTCAGGATGGCGCGGAACCGGGGGCCGATTCCCTCGGCCTCGGCGATCGTACCGGTGACGAGCACCTGGGCCCCTGCCTCCAACAGCTCCCGGGCCTCCGGTCCCGAGCGGATCCCTCCGCCGACGATCAGCGGGATCGAAACGACCGAACGGACGGACCGTACCATCTCGGCCGGCACGGGAGCCGGCGCTCCCGACCCGGCTTCGAGGTAGACCCACCTCATCCCCAGCATCTCGGCGGCGAGGGCGTACCCTTGAGCTCCGGCGAGATCGTTACGATCGACCGCGTCGACTTGACCGACCTCTCCGACCCGCATTCCTGGGGCGACCACGACGTATCCCATCGGAAGCGGCTCGAGCCCGAGCTTGCGGATGGCGAGCGCGGTCCGGGCGTGCGTGCGTATGACGAGATCGAGGCTCCGCGAGTTGAGGAGGCTCATGAAGAAGATCGCGTGGGCTTCGGCCGTGAGCGATCCGGGACCCTCCGGAAAGATGATCGTCGGCGCCCGGACCGCGGTGCGAACCGCCTTCGCGGTCGCATCCATGCGCTCGCGCGAGATGCCGGTGGATCCGCCGAGCATGATCCCCGCCGACCCGAGCTCGACGGCCCCCTGGGCCAGCGCCGCGCTCTCTTCGGGGCTCGACTTCTCCGGATCGATGAGGGCGAGATGGACCGGCCCCCGCTCCAGCTGTTCGAGAAGGCCCCGTTCCACGGGCCCGACGCGGGTCACCGGAACGCCACCGCCAGGAAGGCGAGGAGAGCGACCGCCATGGCTCCCTTGCTCACGGTCTGCTCCCAATGGAGGCGCGACGGCAGGAACGCCACCGACGCGACGAAGATCGCATCGGCGGCGAGGACGAGGGCGAGGTACATAATCCCCGCGACGGAGCTGATGGGGACGAACCAGAACAGCGGCGCGAAGCTGAGCGCGATCGCGGCGCCGATCGACGCGCGCGCCGACGCGGTCGCGAACGGCACTCCCCGCACCATCGGAAGGGTCCGGCGGCCGACGTCTCCGGCCATGTCCTCGATGTCCTTGGTGATCTCGCGGGCGAGGGTCGCGAGGAAGGCCATGCCGACGAACGGGAGCACGATCACCGGCGCTCCGGCCGCGGTGCCCCCGTAGAGGAAGACGAGGCCCGTCAGCAGGGCGACGAGCGCGTTCCCGACCAGCCCGCGTGCCTTCCACCGCACTTCGTAGCCCACCAGCGACCCGACCGCGACCAGGAAGATCACTGCAAGGAGCGGGCGCGCCGCGAGGATCGGCACGATCAGCAACCCACCGACCACGAACAGCGCGATCGCGAGGCGACGGGCCCCCGCGACCGTGTACTCGCCTCGTACGAGAGGCCGGTCCGGGTGG
>JAJYUO010000053.1 GCA_021792485.1 Thermoplasmata archaeon | reverse complement strand
CCAAAGCTTGAGCGCGGGAAGGGCGGACCCTGCCGACACGCTCCGCTCCGGTCTCGCGATCTGGCAGAAGTACGTCGACCGGATGCTCGACGTTCACGTCGGCCAGTTCACCGTAGCCCGCTCGTCGCTCTCGCATACCGAGGAATGCCGCCTTTCCCTCGCCCAGCTGGAGGACGAACCGGGGCAGAGCGCGGGTCGGGTCAACGAGATTCGGACGTTGCTCGACGGGTACGCGATCCGCCCGCAGTCGTACATCCGGCTTCTCGGCAACGTCCTCGTCGGCCTCGCCACGTCCGAGTTGGCGTGGGCTGACTTCGAAGAGGATTTTGCGAACTCGTGCCTTCCCTTGCATCTTCCCGAATCGGCGGTCGCGAAGTGGAAAACCTCGCTCGAGGAGGCCCGGGCCCAGGCCGGGGAGCTGCGGGAGAAGCTTCAGGCATTTCTCGACCAATCGAAACCGTATGCCTGGCCCGAGTGGCCCGCTTCGCAGCGACCCAGGCACTGAAGGGTCCCATCCGGTTCAGGTCACCCCAACGGGCTCTCCGCGATCATCGACCGTGATGTGCGCGGCCCGGGGCTCGGTCGGCAGTCCGGGCATGGTTTGGATCTCGCCGAGCAGAGCGACCGTGTAGCCCGCGCCGCTCGCGGGAACCCAGCGTCGGACATGGACTCGATAGCCGCGCGGGCGTCCCAAGCGATGCGGATCGTCGCTCAGCGAGAGCGGCGTCTTGGCGACGCACACGGGTCCATGGTCCGCCTCCAGGGCCGAGGGATCCTCCAGCGCGCGCGCGGCCTCGGGGGAGAGGTCGACTCCCTCCCCCGAGTAGCACGTCCGGACGATCGTGGCGACCTGTTCCACAAGGGGCTGCTTTGCGGTAACGATCGGCCGGGCCGTCTGACCCCGGGAGAGCGCGGTCATGGTCGCATCCGCGACTCCCTCCATTCCGGCACCCCCTCCGGAGAATCCCTTCGCCTCCTCGACGGGGACCGACCTTCCGGCGCAGAAGGAACGCACCATCGCGATCTCGCCGGGATCGTCGTTCGGGAACCGGTTGAGGGCGATCACCGGATCCGACCCGAAGGACCGAAGGTTCCGAACGTGCTGGTCGAGGTTCTCCAGACCCGGATCGAGCGAGCCGGCCCCGACCGCTCCGGGAGCGTGTTCGTGGAGCGTCGTGAGACTGCAGACCAGCACGGCCGCCGACGGAAACGCGTCGGTGTGGGGGGCCACGAGGTCCACGAACTTCTCCCCACCGAGGTCCGATCCGAACCCGGCCTCGACGACGACGACGTCCGCGAGCCGGCGAGCGAGCTCGATCGACGCGAGCGTCGTGGTGCCGTAGGAGAGGTTGCCGAACGGACCGCCGTGGACGAGCACCGGGCTCCCCTCGGGGGTCTGGAGAAGATTCGGCCATCGAGCCCGGCGGAGGATCGCCGCCATCGATCCCCCGGCCGACAGGTCGCCCGCGCGAACCACGCGACCGGCGTGATCGAGCCCGACCCGGATCCGCTCGAGACGAGCCTTGAGATCCGCTGCGTCGCGGGCGAGACCGAGGATGGCCATGATCTCCGAGGCCGCGGTCACCACGAACGACGATCGGCGTGCCGGCCCGTTGCCGGTACCGGCTCCGATCTCGACGTCCCGAAGGGCCCGGTCCTCTACGTCGAGCGCGCGGGGCCAGGCGATCGTTGCCGGATCGATGCCGAGCCGGTTGCCGTGATGCAGATGATTGTCGATGAGCGCCGCGAGAAGGTTGTGCGCGTTCGTCACGGCGTCGATGTCTCCGGTCAGGCCGAGGTTCACCTCTGCCTGGGGCTCGACGGTCGCGCGCCCTCCTCCCGCGCCGCCGCCCTTGATTCCGAACACCGGGCCGAGCGAGGGTTGACGGAGAAGGGCGATCGCGCGAACGCCGCGTCGCGCGAGCCCTTCGGCGAGTCCGAGCGTGGTCACCGTCTTTCCGACCCCCTCTTTGCCCGGTGTCATCCCGGTGACCAGGACGACGCGGCCCTTCGCGCCGCCTCCTCGACCGGATTCGGCGGCCGGATCGACCTTCGCGATCGACCGGCCGTACGGGATCCAGGATCTCTCGGGAATTTCCAACGACTCGGCGATCTCACGAATCGGCTTGAGCGTCATCGCGCCCTCGGAGTGCGGAACGAGTGTTAAGCGCTCAGTCAAGCCCTCCCGACCTCTCTTCTATGCACGCGAGATGGCCCAAACCGGAGCGATGGCCGCTACCGGGTCTCGACTGTCTCAGCTCGAATGTCGTGCGTGCGGCACGAGCCTGTCTGCGGACCAGATCCGGACCGTCTGCCCGGCCTGCGCAGGACCTCTCTTCGCCACGTACGACCTCGCCCATTGGTCGGCTCGGACGTGGCGGCAGACCCTGGTCCAGCGGCCCGCGACCCTGTGGCGGTACCGCGAGCTACTGCCGGTCCAGGACGACCGCTCGATCGTGACCCTCGGAGAAGGGTTCTCTCCCGTGATCGATCTCGGCGCTGTCCCCGACGCGGACGGCCTCGAGGTATGGCTGAAGGACGACGGCCTTCTCCCCACCGGCTCGTTCAAGATCCGGGGGATGAGCGTGGCGGTCTCCCGCGCCCGGGAGCTCGGCGTACGGCGATTCTTCGTTCCGAGCGCCGGGAACGCCGGTGTCGCCCTCGCCGCCTGCGCCGCGCGCGCCGGGGCGACCGCGCGGATCTATCTTCCGACGGGAACGCCCGCCGCGATGGAGTCGGCGTGCCGACTGTACGGAGCCGACGTGGTGCGGGAGGGTCCGACCATACGCGAAGCCGGGATCGCGGCCCGCACCGCCGAAGCGACGACCGGGGCGCTCGACATGTCCACGCTCCGAGAGCCGTTCCGAGCCGAGGGAAAGAAGACGATGGGTCTCGAGATATGGGAGGAGATGGCCCCGGATCACCTTCCGGACGCGATCCTCTATCCCACCGGCGGCGGGACGGGGATCGTCGGGATGTTCCGCGCGTTCCGCCAGCTCATCGAGCTCGGCCTGCTCGATCGGATGCCGAGGCTCTACTCCGTCCAACCTCGCGGGTGTGCCCCGATCGTCCGCGCGTTGGACGAGGGGGAGGCCCGGGCCCGTCCGTGGGACGATGCCCATACCGTCGCGCCCGGGCTCTTGGTGCCGGCGCCGTTCGGGTCCGAACGGATCCTCGAGGCCGTCCGGGAGAGCCGAGGCGGAGGCGTCGCGGTATCGGACGCCTCGATCCGGGTCGCCGTTCACGATCTGGCCCAGCGTCACGGCGTTTCGGCATCGCCCGAAGGCGCTGCGACGTACGCCGCGCTCTCCTCCCTCGCCGCGAACGGCGCGATCCGGACGGGCGAGCGCGTGCTGCTCTACAATACGGGGTCCGGGATCCCGTTCTTGAACGCGCCGCCGTAGTTCGTCCGTCGCGAGCCCGTGCCTTTCGCGTTCGCGATGGATTCTCCATCGCTCGAGGTCGATCCTTACGGCCCTCGCGCGCGAGCATCGGGCCGGGTGGCTGTTGGCGACTCTTCCAGCCGGAGACGATTGGCCGGGCTCATGACTCGCGCGAGAGCCGGGCCCGAGGGGGCTCGAACCCCTGACCTTGCGGTTAAGAGCCGCCTGCTCTGCCGACTGAGCTACGGGCCCGCGGTGGTGGGTGCGCCGCCGGTGGACCCGGCGAATGGCATAAGGTCTGCGAGGCCGGCGGGCCCCTAGGAGCGAATTCGCTCGAGCGCCGCGCCTACCATCAGGGGGAACAGCACCGTGACGTCCCCGTCGAGGGTCGTGTGGCGGGCGTTCGGCTTGACCTTGCCCCAGCTGACCGCCTCGCGCGTGCGCGCGCCGGAAAGGCTGCCGTCCCACTCGACGGCCGTCGTGAGGTAGAGCGCCGCGTCCAGACCGTCCCGGAACTGGTTCCACCAGATCGTGTGGTGCTTGGAGATCCCCCCGCCGAGCATGATTGCCCCGCTGCGGCGCGCTTCGTAGACAAGGTCGCTCAGATCCTGCTCGTCGCGCAACAGGTCGAGGTAGAGGTCCTTGTGACTCTGCCAGAAAAGCCAGACCTGTGAGCCCACCGCTCCGTCGGTGACTCCCGGCACGAACACCGGCACGCCTCGGTCCGCCGCCGCACGAAGGATGCTCGGACTCGCCGCCGGGATCGACTCGCCGATGGCCCGGGAGAGGGCCCGGCTGGATAGTCCCCGGTTGCCCTTCCGATACCACCGTGAGAGGATCGGCTGCATCTTGCGCTCGATGATCGTCCCGTAGTTCGACTCCGGGATCACGAGGTTCCCGAGGCGGTAGAGGTGGCGCCGATGAAGGTCGGCATCGTCCAGGTTCCACGCGCCATGATAGTACGAACGGAACGACCGGGCGAGGTCGTGGTCGAGCGTGCCGCAGGTCGTGATCACCGCATCGACGTATCCCTCGCGCACGAGGGTCGCGAGTACGCCGCGCAGACCGGTCGCGACGACGTCGGCCGGGAACGACAGGAAGACGGTCATCTCCTCGTCGGCCAGGATCCTCGCGAGGAGGTCGACTCCGTCGGAGACGGCCTTCGCGCTGAAGCCGCCTCCCGCGCCCATGCGGCGCACGAGCGTATCGAGGCTCGGCGCGTCGTCGATGCGGATGTCCTCGACGCGACGGGGCACGTTCGCCCGGATGCGGCGGCGCTTAAAGCCCTCCCGTGAAGCCGAAACCGAACGAACGGTACACCAATACGAACGTCAGGACGTAGCCGATAATCGCTCCGCTGTTGAGCAGCGGCAGGCCGGCATGGGCCGCCCCCTTGAGGACCATGCGCATCAGGACCGCGTATCCGATCAGCGACCCGACGAGCGTCCCGATCGCCGTCCAGAGGCTCGCCGGCACCGCGAGGATCGAGGGGGTGGCGGGGAGCCAGACGAACGCGGCCGCGACCAGAATCCCGGGAATCACCACGTCGCCCAGGCCCATGAACAACGCCCCCCGCTCTTCCACGGGAGCCTGGCGGATCTCGGAGAGCGTCGGGGAGTGCGGATAGTCGTAGGCGGGGTCCTCCGGCATCACCATCAGGATCGGGAGCTTCATGTCGACCGCGAGGTCGGCGAGGCGCAGCATGTGCTTCGTCCGGTACACCGCGATGTAGTCGTAGACCGCGAGGGCGACCAGCAGCACGAAGACCGGCAGGATCGCGAACGATCCGCCCAGGACCGCGATCACGCTCGCGGCGGCGACAAACCCGGCGACGTCCACGACGTACCATTGCGGCTCCATCGCCAGGGCGAGGAACAAGGTGACCGCGATGACCGCGGCGAGTCCGACGGACGGATAGACGACCAGCCCGAGGGCGTACGGGGCGAGCGGGTATCCCACCGGGATCGCGATCGACAAGGTCTCGATCAGCGTGATGTAGAGCGCCCCGCCGATCGCGATCAGCAGCAGCCAGCGCACCCCGCTCATCACGTCGTGCCGACGCGCGAGGAGGAGGAGAACGATCGGAACGATCACCACGGCGGCGACGAGCAGGAGGGGCGTGTACAGGCTCGTGCCCCCGCTCGAGGAGCTGAATCCGGCCGAGCGGAAGGGGAAGGCGAGCGCAAGAGCGAGCGATTGGGCGCCGACGTACAGGGCGAGCAGGCCGAGCCAGCGCGTCGCCCGCATCGAAAACTAAGGCTGGACCACGGCGTACGCGTTGTTGCCGAGGACCTTCGTGATCTTCGCGTTCACGCTCGTGCCGCGCTGGGTCGCTCCGGTAACAAAGATCACGAACCCCTCCTTCTTGGCCACTCCATCGCCTCGACGACCGACGTCCTCGATCGTCAGACGATAGACCTCCCCGACGACGACCGGCGCCTTCGGCCGCTCCGGGGCGACGACGCGGCGGACGGTCACCGGTCTCTGGGCGCCGCACGCCTCGCATACCAAGATCAGGAGCCGCCCGTCCTTCTGGAGGTGCGTGTCGGGCCGCTTGCATTCGGAGCAGATGACAAACTTCTCGGTGTATTCCCGGATCTTTTGCTGGATCGCGTCGGCGCTGATCCGGGACTTGAGCACGCCGCGGGGGAGGTCGAGGACCCCGGGGCAACCCAGCTCCTTCGCGAGGAAGCCGATCAGGTGCGCGGGCTCCCGGCGGAGGACCTCGGCGATCGGCCCGAGATTCCGTATCACCGTGTTCCGGCCGTCGGTCATGACGTCCGGATCCGGAACGACGAACCTCTCTCCGCCGGTCTTAACTTCGGGGAGCTTCGTCCGCGCCCGCTCGAGCAGGGCCTCGTAGCCTTCCATCGGTGCCAGCCAATGCCGGGCACCGCGCAAAAGGTTGGCGTGCGGGACGGGAGCGCCTCCATCGACGGCGGAGGGAGGATCGATCCTGCCCCGAGGGATCGCCGGCGGGTACCCGCGAGGGCTCGGGGGGAGCGGGTGGGGGTCTCGATCGAGACCGCGGGGCCGGGAGCGACCGGGAGAGACTTCGTCGTCGCTTGGACCGACGATGCACCGGCGAGATCCGCCGGGACGGCGCCGATACGAGGCGATGATCGTCCGGGGTCCGCCCGCGACGTGCTCGGTAGGTGGCACCCACCCAGCGCTGGGTCCCGCGTCGGCACCGAGCTACGGGGCCGGAAAACGGCAGGCTCACCGATCCGTGGCCGGATCGAGGACCTCGCGGGTCCCGTCGCGGACCGACCGAAGGTAGGCGAGGGCGGGCAAGAGGGAACCGCCCTCGATCACGAACGTGGCCGCCGCCCGCGTGGGAGGGTCCTCCGGGCGAAAGGCGATCCCCACCCGGCTCTGGCGGAACATCGCGATATCGATCTCGGAGTTACCGACGCTGGCGGTCTCCTCCCGCGTCACGGAGAGTTCGCGCTGGACGCGAGCGAGGACCCGGTCCTTCTGCTTGATCGGGACGCGCACGATCCCCTCATCGGTCAACCGTCCGTCCGGCCGGAGGCGGATCCCGTTCGCGAGAACGTAATCGATCCCCAGCTCTCGGCCCACGCGGTGGGCCGCGACGTCCAGACCCCCGGAGACGATCGCGGTGCGGATCCCGTCCGACTTGAGCCCGGCCACCACGTCTCGGGCTCCCGGCATCAATGGAACCTTGGCCAGGATCTTCTCGAGGTCATCGATCGAGATGTCCGGGTTCACGCTCTGCCAGAGCTGAACGTCCGAGCGGACGAACTCGACATCGTCGATCTCGTCGCGCAGGAACCGTTCGACCGCCTTCGCGTTGGAGAGCCCGTAATGCTCGTGCACGGCGGCCCACGAGCTCGGGACGTCGATGAGCGTCCCATCCATGTCGAAGGCGACCAGCTTAAGCATGACCCGACCGGGTGATGGCATCGGCTCGGTCGAGCACGTCGTCCGGGACGGCGGTTGCCCAGGCCTCTAGATTCGCGTCGATCTGTTCCGGTCCGCTCGCGCCGAACAAGGGGAGGGCTCCTTGGCGCCGGAGCCAGCGGAGCGCGACGGCGGCGAGGGGAACCTCCGCCTCCTGGGCGATCGTCGCAAGCTCGCGCACCTGGGCGAAGGTCGACTCCGCGTGGTCGGCGTCCAGCCGCCGGGACCCCCGCCGGTTCGCGTGGGGCATGGAATCGGGTTCGAGGAAGCGCCCGGTCAGAAGGCCGTGGGCGAGGGGCGTGTACGCCTCGAGGATCACGCCGGTCCGGGCGCAGTACGCCCGAAGCTCGTCCCCCTCCTCCCGGTCGATCAGATTGTATCGGACTTGGTTCACCGCGATCGGCCGGGTGCCGAGGGCGGCTTGGGCGGCGGTCAGCTGGGTCAGGCTGAAGTTCGAAACCCCGATGGCCCCGATCCGGTCCGCGTCCGCGAGCTCAGCGAGCACGGTCATCGTGTCGGCGATCGGCACCCGGTCGTCCGGGGCGTGCACGAGGTAGAGATCCACCTTCGACCGGTCGAGGCGCTCGAGGGTCCCCTGGATCGCCGCGCGGATCTGCGCCGGTCGTAGGTGCTCCCAGGAGACCTTGCTGACAACGAACGGCTCCGGTGCGACGTCCGGGTGGCGGGCGAATTTATAGGCACATTATCTTTTATGTAATTCAAAGTAAGAGCGATTTGATCCGGACCAAGCACCTGTAAATCTTTTATATTGATCCTAGAATCAGTAGCTAAATGAGCATATTCTTTTCTATCTAA